>JANNWK010000446.1:0-3067 GCA_031408355.1 Myxococcales bacterium | reverse complement strand
GCTGCTCGACAAGTACAAGCCGGGTGTCGTCGTCGAAGACGCCGAGGTGCTGAGCGTCGCCGAATATGGCGCGTTCGTGCGGCTCGCCGAGGGCGTCGAGGGCATCATTCCCAACAACGAGATCCCGGCTTCGGCCAACCTCTCGCGAGGCGACCGCGTCAAAGCGGAAATCTCGAACGTTGACAGCATGGATCGACGCCTGACCCTGACCATGCGCAACCCCGGCGACAGCGTCGAGGCCGAGCACGTACAAGTGCTCAAGCGTGAGTCTCATGGTCGAGGCGCCACGTTGGGCGACTTGCTCAAGGACAAGCTGGACGCCATCAAGACCAGCCAGTCGGTTCCTGCGCCCGCGCCGGAGCCGGAAGTGGCGAGCGAGACTGAGACTGAGAGCGAAAGCCCGGGCTGAGGCCTAGGCGTTCGCGCCCAAGGCCAGTCGGGTGACTACACCAATCAGCGTCAGAGAACCGCCGTCTATGCGAAGTAGCGGCGGTTGGTCCCGGGAGCGCGTGGTGTTCCTGGCCGTGAGCAGCGCAGTCGTGATTGCGCTGCTCACGTGGGCGGCGGAGGTTCTGCTTCCGTTCATCCTGGCGGTGATCATCGCCTACGTGCTGGCCCCGCTCGTGACACGGGTGGAGCGTTGGCGCCTGCCAAGGGCGGCCGCGATCTTGTTCGTGTACGCGGTCACGCTTGGTAGCATCTATCTGGCGATCGCGGCGATTGCGCCGCGTATCGATCTTGAGTCGGCCAAGTTCAAGCGCGATGCAACGAACTTTGCGGAGCGGCTGTCGGAACAATACGGGCCGCAGCTGGAGCAGTGGATTGAGGGCTACCGGAGCCGTGCGCGCCCAAAGGCTATGGCCGAGGACGCGCCAACCGCCGCGATTTCGCTCGTGCACAAACCCGACGGCAGCGTCGAGTTCGTGGTGGGTAGCGGTGTGGAGGTCGTGCAGCAGGGACCGGGCCACTGGCGCGTGGGACCGGGCGCGGCGCGCGCGGAGAAGTTCAAGGTCTCCGACCTCACCGGGCGTGGGGTGAACGAAGCGCTCGGCTACGTGCAGAGGAACGCGCTGGAGCTGCTGGCTATTGGCAAGACAATCATAAGCCAGGTCGCCCGGGGCGTATTTCTGCTGTTTATGACCTTGATGGTGGCGGGCTACATCATGGGCACCCGCGAGAGCATCATTGGCTTTTTCCGCTCGCTCGTGCCTGCAAGGTCACGTGTCGGTTTCGATCGCCTGCTCTGGCGCATTGACCGCGGGATGTCGGGCGTCGTGCGCGGCCAACTCCTGATCTGCGCTGTCAATGGCGTCCTATCGGCGGTCGGCTTCTGGATGTTCGACCTGAAGTACTGGCCCATCTTGGCGATTGTGGCTGCCGTGATGAGCATCATCCCGATCTTCGGGTCGATTTTGAGTTCGATCCCGGCCGTGCTGATCGGGCTGACCCAGGACTTCTGGACGGCCCTGTGGGTGCTGCTTTGGATCGTCGGCATTCACCAGGTGGAAGCCAACCTGCTCAACCCGAAGATTATCGGCGTGGCCGCGAAGATCCACCCCGTGCTGGTCGTGTTGGCGCTGATCGTCGGCGAGCACTTTTTCGCGCTTTGGGGGGCGCTCCTGGCGGTTCCCGTGTTGTCGCTGCTTCAGAGTATTTTCAACCACTTCCGCTTCGAAACGATGCCGGACGCGCCCCCTGATAGCTTGCTGCCTCCGCCCCACGCCGGTGGCTCGGCGGCGCATCGTTGACGGGGCCCGCGAGCTCGGCTGGGACTCTAGCCAAAGCTCCGGGGCTCGAGCAGTGCTAGAGCACCAGAAGCGCAACTAGGAGACCAGCCGCGTGGGACGAGAGAACCGTAAGTTGAAGAGGGCCCAGGAGGGCCAGTCCGGCAGCGGCAAGCTCGCTCGAGCGGCTCAACGAGCCCCGGCGGCGCGGCGCGGCGAAGTACAGGACCCGATGGGGGCGGGGCAACTGCGCTCGCTGCTAACGCGACTAGGCCTGATCCTGGCAGGCGTCTGGATCCTGTTCGGATCCGTCGCCGGCTTCGTTTCCTCCACAACCTGGCGCACAGTGCTGATAGCCATCCCGGTGCTGCTCACGGGCACGGCCGTCTTCGTCGTCATCTGGACGCTGCGGCAAGCCAAATCGGCTCGGGGAGTAGCTAGCATTCTGAGCGGCGTCGACACCGACGACGACCGCAAGGCCGCGCTCGAGAAGCTCGACGCGGGCTTCAAGAAGGGCGACACGGCCGCTGTGTTCGCGCGAGCACAGCTGCAACTGCAGGAGGATCCGCGCCGGGCCCTGCAAACGCTGGAATCCATCAATTTGGCCAAGGTGATGGCATCGGTCGCGGACGAAGCCCGCGGCCAGCGTGCGATGATCCATCTAACCCTGGGTGAGGTGGGCCAAGCCCGACAGCTCGCCGACAACATCGCGCTCAACCGCCACCAGGACGCCCGGACGCGCGCCATGCTGGCGGCTGTGGTCAGCGAGGCTTGGGCGCGGTCCGGCGACGCCAAGAAGGCCAACGAAACCCTGTCGCTCTTCGATCCCGAAGAGGCGGCCTTCGAGCAGATCCGCCCGCAGCTCTACCGCGCGCGAGCCTTCGCGGCGGCTCACGAAAGCGATCTCCCCGGCATGCGGCGCGCGTTGCGCAAGCTGCTCAGTCAAGACGCCCGCTTGCTCGGCGGCTTCATGACCAAGAAGAGCCACCCCTTGCTCCAGAAAGAAGCCAAAAAGCTGCTGGAGCAAAGCGGTCAGGTTCCGAAGAAGATGATCGTGCAGCGCCCGGTATAAGTGGCGGGCTCAGCCAACGCCCGCGATCGTGGCCTTGCCGAAGGGCTTGATCGCGACTTCCGGTAGCAGTTCGGCGAACGAGATGACCCGAAGGTCGGGCAAGTCGGGCTCGAGCAGTTTCCGCACAAAGCGCCGAATATCGGGTTGGGTGAGCACGACCGCCGGGGCTAGCTCGACCGGGCTATTGGCGATGACGCGCCGCACAGCGCTCACGATGTCGCGGCTTGCGGCGGGGGCGAGGGCCAGAAAGCTGCCGGCTGGCGTGCGCGTG
>JANNWK010000445.1:0-4904 GCA_031408355.1 Myxococcales bacterium | reverse complement strand
GCGGGATGCCCCAGCGCTCGCGATCGCGCTGCCACTGGGACTGCTGGTCCAGCACGTCTCGCGGGCTGGCGCCACGGCGCCGGATGATTTCCGGGCCGGACATGTACGTGTTCTCTTCCATGAGGGCCATGGCTTCGGCCTCTTTCTTCGGGTCGATCCAAGGCATGACCGGCGGGAGGTAGAGCGCATCGGTCAGCGTCTGCATCGGCGTGCCGGGGCGCAGTTTCACCCGCCCGGACATGACGGCGGCCATGACGAAGCGCTCGACCTGGGGACGGGTCTTCTTCGAGATGTACTCGTATGACAGCACACCGTAGGCGCCGTACTGCTCGACCAGCTCCTGGCGCTGAGCGCTGTAGGTGCCGTTGTAGTTCTTGGCCAGCGACGAGAAAGACACGCGCATGCCGCCGGACGTGGCGCGCAGCTGGCCGTCGCGCCAGGTCGTCAGGTTCGCGTTGGGCCGATTCGTATCCACCGTGCCCACGCTCTCGCCGGGGCGCAGGTTGTCCCAGACCATGCCCGGCTGGAACCGCATCTGACGCTCGGGCAGCGAACGCCCGTCGTTGCCGACCATCGAAGCGGGGTCGAAGGTAGTCGGGTCGCCCTTGATGATGAAGGCCGCCATGCAGGCCGCGATCTTGGCCGCGATGCGCTCGGACTCTTCGTAGTCCTTGAGGTCTTCGAGCCGGGTCAGCACGGACGCGAGGATGCTCATGCCTCGGCGCTGCCCGATCCGGTCCACCATCTTGGCGTGGCAGATCAGGTCCGCCAGCACACGCTTGCGCTCGGGCTGGAAAACGCCGGGGTCGCCGGGGTGCTGCTTGTACAAGTGGTAGGCCACCGGCCTGCCCCACGCGTTGCACTCCACGCCCTGGACGATGTTGCGGTCGCGGTCGTTGTAGTCGAGCGGCAGCAGATCGGGCTCAATCAGCTCGATCGAATACGGGACCAGACTGCCGTGGTCCAGATAAGGCACGGCGCCGATCAGGTCCTGGCTCAGCGACTCGCCATCGCGGAAGAGTGTGAGCGCATCGAGGCGCTGCATGCTGGCGTAGTCGTGCTGCCAGGTCACTTCCGGGCGGCGCCGCCAGTCGTGCCAGAGCGGAATCAGCTGATCCACGATCTCTTCGTCGATATCGCCATTGGCGTTGCGCGGCTGGAACTCGACGCCGATGCCGGTGGCACCGATGGTGTTCTGCACGAGGACGTTCAGGCCGTTCACCACGATGTCGTGGTTGCGGCCCAGGTGACGCGCCTGCAGTCGGACCTGGTAGGCGCTGTCGCCGGTGGCTGTGTTGGCCGAACCGTGGTCACGCGCCGGCTCGCGCAGGCGCGTACGGTCGGCCGCGTCATACGCATTGCGATAGCTCAGCACGCGAAGACGGGCGCCGGCGCGCTTGGCGGCCCAGCCGGGAGCAATGGCCATGATGGCCCGGTCCAGGGCGTTCATCGATCGCACCGGAAGCTGGCCAAGGCGATCCCAGAATTACCGCCAGCGGCTGCGGCAGCCTCGGCAGACACCCTGGCCTCCCACTCGCGCCGTCCGGCGCGGATCTCCACCAGGTCGGCGCGGGTCAGCATGCGCTCGCCAAAACGAAAAGACTGGCCCTGCAGAACCGCCAATTCGGCGGCCACGTAGGCGTCTCGCATTTCGGTGGCTTGGCTCATTGAGAGCCATGATCAGGATCAAGTGCGGGTGAGTCTCGGGGAAACCACCCGCACCCACACGAACCCTGGCGACCGGAGGCGATACCAGGCGAATAGCTTCGTTACACCGAGCCAGGTTCGGCCTGGGAGTCCAACAGCCGGTACACGGTTCGCCGGTCCATACGGTACTTTTTGCAGATCGAGCGAATCGACTTGCCTTCGGCCACGGCGCGGCGGATAGCTTCGACAGGATACTCTGGCGGGGTGATGCTGGCCGGGATGTACAGGTCCTGAGACGGGTATTCGGTGGTCAGGTATTCGACAACCGCTTGAACGACCCCATGGATATCCCCTGTGCTGCAGCGGAGACGCAGCGCCGCGCCGACCGCCAATTCATCGACGAGTTCGTTGACCCTGGCCCGCCGCGTGTGTCTCCTCATAGGCGCTTGCTCCACCGCGACGAGCCGAACGCGCCCTGCGGTTGGCTTGGCGTCGGCGCCGAAACTGATGTTCCACGGGAACCATCGGAACCAGTCGCGGGCCCTGCCACATCCGACGGGGGCATGGCGCCAGACGCGAGCCGCGCCTCACGTGCGTCCCAGTCCGCCTTGGTGTGCCGCTGCAGACGCAACTCGGGGTGGTGCGTAGCCGCGTAGGCGTAGACCCAGGTGTCGAGCGGCTCATTGCGCGGGCCGCCGCGGCGCTTCTCGAACCGGTTCTTGGAGGGGTTGTAGGTTTCGCTCACCAGGCCGCCGAAGTACTCGGCCGGCAGTTCGTCGCTGAATCTCACCAGGCGCGAGTCCGACTGTTTCTCGGCATCGGAACTCAGACGCCCGTACAGCAGGTGCTTGATGCCCACGGTGCCCACGTGGTGAATCATGATGCCGCGCTTGTCGAGCACGCCCTTCCAGTTGACGTCCTGCAGCTTGCCCTTGCTCAGCACCGGCGCGTTGTTAGGCACCGCGCCGAACCCGACCATGTGCCTGCGTAGCAGCTTGCGCCGAGCGAACGCCTTCACGGCCTCGGTTCGGTGGCCAGCGGCGTCCTGGAGCGACGCCTCTACGCGCAGCGCACCGCCCAGACTGTGCTCGATGGGCTTGGACAGCAGCTCCGTCAGCGCCAGCCACACGCCGTCATCATTGGGATCGCCGGGCAGCTCCACATAGTCGATCGGCCAAGATGTGAGTCCCCTGCCCCACCCGACGATCTGCACGGCCAAGCGGTTGTCCTGTGTGTCGACGCCGGCGGTGACCGCGAGCACCCACGCCGGCAACGGCCGCAGCGGCATGGGCTCGACGCGGTCGGCGATGACGTTGTGCTTCACGGCGCGCATGGCCGGGTCTTCCCAGGCCTCGGCAAGGCGGTCGTTCACGAACGTCTTGAGCTTAGCCGGGTCGTTCTGGGCGCGGATCCATTCCTTGACCAGGTCGAGCCAGCGTGGGCCGCGGCCGATCTTGTAGTACAGCCCGTTGGCCGCATAGCCGCGGATGGCGGCGCCGGGGTTCTCGGCCACCCAGGCGCCCCGGTCGATCAGCCCATCCTTCTGGTGCTCCTCGATCACCGAGCCGCACTCGCGGCACGCGTACCAACAGGCGCTGGCATCCGGCGTCCACTGTAGGCCACCCCATTCCAGCGGCTGCGCATGGCCGCACTCGGGGCACGGCACGTACCAGCGGCGCTGGTCGCTCTCGGTGTACAGCGCGTCGATGCGGCAGATGCCGCGGATCTCGGGCGTGCCCACCTTCAGGCGCTTGTACGTGGCCGGGAAGGCGCTGCTGCGGCCATCGAGCATCTGGTCCGGATCGTCGCCGCTGCTGCAGGCGCTGGCGAAGCTGGAGAACTCATCCACGATCAGCGTGCGCACCGAGGTGGATTTCAGGCGCGCCGGGGCGCCGGCGTGCTCCAGGTACAGCTGGCCGCCCTCGAATTCCTTGAACGTCCGCCGGTTGGCCGCGTCGCGGCTGGCGATGCTGGTCAGCATGCGCCGCACTGCCGGCGTCTCCTCCAGCAGCGGGTTGAGCTTCTGGTCAATCCACTTGTCCAGGCTCACCTGGCCCGGCAGGCAGACCATGACGGGGCCGCCCACTTCGCACATGGTGTAGCCGAGCACGTTGCTCTCGAGCTCGGACTTGCCGAACTGGATGGGGAACCGGCACACGACGTCGCGCACCGGGCTGCGGGCGCTAAAGCAGTCCATCGGTTCCACCAGCAGCGGGCTGCGCTCATTGCGCCAGCGGCCAGGCTCGCTGCTCTGCTTGGTACCGACGATGCGGTTGGCGGCGGCCCACTCGCTCACGCGCATGGGCTTGCGCGGCGCGACGGCTCGGCTGATGGCGTTGGCGATGCGGGCGAGCGCGCTCACGCCGCTTCCTCACGGCGGCCCAACGCCGCGAACTGGCGCGACAGCTCCTCGAGCGCGTGTTCGAAGGCCTCGCTGAGCAGCACGCGGATCCGGCCTTCGTCTGTCATGGCCGATAGCTCGGGGGCCAGCGTGTTGGGCAAGTTCTCGAGGGTGCCTCGGAAGGACGCCACAGCGCCGCGCACAGCGTGCTCCACCGCCGCGGCCTCCATCAGCTCGCCCATGCTGCGGCGATAGTCCCGCTCGGCGGCCAGGGCGTCGGTCTCCGCCTTGTCGGCCATTGCCTTCGACCGGCGCCGGGCATGGCTCTGCTCAACTGGGTCGGCACTCGGGGCGTCCAGCTCGCCACCAGCGCCCTCATCAGCCGCCGCGGGGATGGTGACCCCCTCATCGCCCCTGGCGGCCGCGTGGCGCGCCACGACGCCCGCCTTGCCCGGATCGGCGGTGGACCTAACCAGGGCCAGCGACTCGGCCACACGGACGCGCTTTCCGTCCGCGCTCAGCACCAGGCGGCCCTCACCATTGAGCTGGGTGACGTAGGACGGCGAGCGTTCGCCCAGTATCCGTGCGAAGGCCTTGAAGCTGACCTCGCCCTCTTCGCGGACCGTATTCAAGCCAGCCCCCCTCTTCCACTTTCTTGAGAGTCAAAGGCAGGGACACCCGCGCCCGCGCGCATGCGACGGCCCTGTGCGGGGTGAATTCGACCCCGCACATACCCCCGCACAGCGAATAGCCCCGCCCAGCGCGGGCTGTGGGGGGGGGGGGGGGGGGGGGGGGGGGGGGGGGGGATTGTGGGGGGGGGGGGGGTGAGGGGAGCGGGGGCCCGGGGGGGCCCCCAAAGAGCGCCCCCCCCCCCCCCCCCCCCCACACCAAAAACCGCCCCCGCCGGCCCCCCCCC
>JANNWK010000444.1:0-2727 GCA_031408355.1 Myxococcales bacterium | reverse complement strand
TCGGTGCCGTTCACGGCGATCGTCGGCCGGCGCTCACAGGGCCGTACACCGAGAGCGATCCCTTCCACGACCCCTTCGTACTGTTCGCCTACCTCGCCGGTTTGACGACGATCGGGAACTGCATCGGTACTTCGCTGAGGCGCCCCGCCTCGCCCCAGAGCAGCATCTCCTGGGCCAGCTCTCCGAACAGCGAGAGGTAGCGCGGCACGACGAACGTCTCCAGAATGGCAGCGTCGGCGGGGCTCAGCTTCTCGGTCTGAAACACGGGATTATTCGAGGTAACAGACCTTTTTATAGGAAGCTAGCCTCCTGTCCGCGCGTTACCCTGGCAAGGCACCCTTGGCCAAAGCGCTCACGCCTCTCAACCGGGCCTTCCTCGGCCTGGCCGCGCTTTCGATCATCTCGAGGGTCGCCGCGCAAGCGGCCCAGCCCGAGGAGCTCGACCCGTCCGGCCCGCTGGCGCCCAAGGTCATTGCCGGTGACGCGGCGACTGGCCACACCCCCCTGACCACGCTTCACTCCGTGTGTCCCCAGGGAACCCTGCCGGACGGCGGAGTGTGCGTGCCAGCGACGGACCTCACCCCGTCGGGTGAAGCGCTCGTGGAGCAGAAGGCCTCGCATCACGATCGCCGCGGTCGCCTACGCAGCTACGACCAGATCCCGCGCCGACCTGAGCGCCCCTCGGACTTCCGACTCTATCAACTGCCGATCCCCCCCCTCCCAGAGCAGTCGTTCGTCAGCAGCGGCTACGATCTGGATCAGCCAGATCATGAGCAACGTCGAGGCGCTGAGCTCAAAGCCGTCGGCCACGGGGGCGTGGATCTGGCGCAGAAGCGCGGCACCCGCGTGCTGGTCGCCACGCTCGAGAATCAGGCAGGCGAGGCCAGCGTGCTCTACGTGGGAAAACTCTTTGGAAACTCGGTGGTCACGCGACACTCGCTGCGCGAGGCCGGCGTGCTCCGCGACTATCTCGTCATCTACGGGCACCTGGAGGGCCCCGCACCGGGACTGCGCCAAGGCAGTAGTCTCGAGCCGGGCGCTCTGGTCGGTTTCGTCGGCGACTCCGGGAGCCCCGGGGCCGTGCACCTTCACCTGGAAGTACGGCGTGCCCGAGAAGGCGTGGCGCTTCAGTCGCTCGGCCCGGGCCAGCTCACTCAAAACAGCAAGACGGTCGCCTGCGATCCGCGCAACGTGCTTGAGCTCCGCTAGCGGTGCGGCAGGCTACTCGACGAGTTTGTAACCGAAGCCGTAGACCGTGAGGATGTGCTCGGGCTTGTCCGGGTGCCGCTCAATCTTCCGTCGGAGCTTGACGATGAAGTTGTCGATGGTGCGGTTGGTGGGGTTGGCTTCCAGGCCCCAAATCTTGTTCAGGATCTCGTCGCGGCTCACCGGTTGACCGACGCGCTCATGCAGCAAGCGCAGCAGCTCCACCTCGTAGAATGACAGCGACTCGACCTCGCTACCGCGTTGCAGGCTGTGCGCGGAGAGATTGATCGACGCCTGGCCTATCACCAGCGACTGCACCTCGTTCGCGCGCTGGGTGCGTCGGAAAATGGCGCGAAGCCGCGCCACCAACTCGCCAACGCTGAACGGCTTGGTGACGTAGTCGTCGGCGCCCGCGTCGAGGCCGCGGATCTTGTCGGCCTCCTGGCTTTTAGCCGTGAGCATGAGGACCGGCACATAGGCGTCGCTGCGCCGGATCTCCTCGCACACTTGGTAGCCGTTGATATCGGGCAGCATGAGGTCGAGCAGCACCGCGTGAGGCCGCTCGCTCTTGGCCAAAAGGACGCCCTCCTTGCCGGTACCGCAGGTAAGCACCCGAAAGCCCTCGAACTCGAGCGCGTCCTTCAAGCCGAGCGCTAGCTGCGGCTCGTCCTCGATGACCAGGATCGTTCTCTTTGGCTCCATCAGGCGGGCGGCCACATCTTAGTTGGCTCGCCCGCCCTGCCAAGCCCCAGCCCGCTCAAGGCCCGACTACTGGCTGCCGAGCGAGGCTCCCACGCAGGCCACCAGCGCGATGGCACCGTTGGCCGGCGTGCCGCCAACAAACCGCAAGAGGCGCTTGCTATCCGCGGTGCACTTCTCCACGAGCGCCGGGTTCCCGACCGGGATCTCGTTCGGTGCGGCGTTGATGTAGCAGTAGCCGGGGATATTCGGCGGGGTGTCGCTGGTCTGACACGCGTCCAAATCTGGCCCCGACAGCTGCTTCAGCTTGCAGGTGCAGTACGACTCGCAGGCGACGGGGGACTTCTCACCGCAAGAGCCGCCCTCCGCAAGTTTGGCGAGCACCGCCTTGCGCAGCTCGGGGGCCGTGCTCACGTCTTCGCGGTTCTGTGCCGGGTCGCAGGTGCAGGCGCCACCATTCTGCGGCAGCACGGCTTCGACGACGGCGCACGGAACCTGGCCGGGCTCCAGCCCGTCCTCCATCTTGTCGGCCGGAACCAACGCGCGCGGCAAACACTTGCCCCTCAGCGCCTCTTTCAAGCGATCGATGATCGCCTTCACCGCCGGGTTGTAGCCGTAGTCGTTCGAGGCTGCCGGATCATTCTTGTCCAAAACCTTGGGGCAAATCGACGCGACGATGGAGTTGTCGCCGAACTCCCGCAGGACCTGCAGGTGGCGGAGGCCCGGGTAGGCCTTGGCGTAATGCTGCGTGATGCCGGCTGGCCCGCCGGCAGGCGGCTGGCACAGCGGACGGTTGTAGGGAATGTCCTCCATCGTGCAGTC
>JANNWK010000443.1:0-6252 GCA_031408355.1 Myxococcales bacterium | reverse complement strand
CGCACGAGGTGGGCGATGGCCTGGAGCGTCTTGCCCAAGCCCATGTCGTCGGCGAGCACCCCGCCGGCTTCGTGGTGGACGAGCTGGGCGAGCCACATCACCCCCTCCTCCTGATAGGCCTTCACGCGACGCTGCGGCCCTATCAGGAGGAGGGGGTGATGTGGCTCGCCCAGCTCGTCCACCACGAAGCCGGCGGGGTGCTCGCCGACGACATGGGCTTGGGCAAGACGCTCCAGGCCATCGCCCACCTCGTGCGAGAGAAGGAATCCGGCCGCATGGATCGGCCCAGCCTGGTGGTGATGCCGACCAGCCTCGTTGGCAACTGGCAGCGCGAGCTCGCTAAGTTCGCGCCTGGGCTGAAGGTCTGCGTGCTGCACGGGCCGAAGCGCGAGAATCACCGCGGCGAGGTGGCTCACGCGGATGTGGTGCTCACCACCTACCCGCTGCTCGTGCGCGATATCGACGCCTTCGAGAACCAGGGCTTTCACTTGCTCATCCTCGACGAGGCCCAAGCCGTCAAGAACCCACGCAGCTTGGCGGCTCGCACCGTGCGCCTGCTGTCGGCGCGGCATCGGCTGTGCCTGAGCGGTACCCCGGTTGAGAACAACCTGGAAGAGCTGTGGTCGCTGTTTGACTTCCTGATGCCGGGATTTCTCGGCGACGCCGAGAGGTTTCGCTCCCATTTTCGGATCCCGATCGAGCGCAGCGGCAACCAAGCCAGGATGGACGCCCTGCGCGACGCCGTTTCTCCCTTCATTTTGCGAAGAATGAAGGAGACAGTCGCCAAGGATTTGCCGCCCAAGACCGAGATTGTCCGGCCGGTAGAGCTAGGCGACGATCAGCGCGAGCTTTACGAGAGCATCCGCGTCGCCGCCCACGGCGACGTGCGACGCGCCATCAAGCAAAAGGGCGTTACCGCCTCGACCATCGCGATCCTCGACGCCTTGATGAAGCTCCGTCAGGTCTGTTGCGATCCGAAGCTGGTGAGCGTGCCCTCGGCGCGGCGCGTGAAAGGCTCCGCGAAGCGAGAGCTGTTCTTCGAGCTGCTGACGGGGCAGCTCGAACAAGGCCGTCGAGTCTTGGTCTTTTCGCAGTTCACGCGCATGCTGGCGCTCCTGGCGCAGGGGCTCGTGGAGCGAGACATCGGCTACGTGGAGCTCACCGGTGCCACCACGGATCGACAAAAGGCCGTCGACCGCTTCGAGAGCCGCGAGGTCAACGTGTTTTTGATCAGCCTGAAGGCTGGCGGCACCGGTCTGAACCTCACCAGCGCCGACACCGTGGTCCACTACGATCCCTGGTGGAACAGCGCCTCGCAAGCCCAAGCGACCGATCGTGCCTACCGCATTGGCCAAACCAAGCCTGTATTCGTGTACAACCTGATCGTGGCCGGCAGCGTGGAGGAGCGGATGCTGCGGCTTCAGCAGCGGAAATCCCAGCTGGCCAGCTCGCTCTTGGGTCTGGCCGCGGCCCCGAGCGCGCTATCCGAGGTCGACCTGGATGACCTGTTCGCACCGCTCCCGGACTGAGCGGGTCGCTACTGGCCCTTCAGCTGTTTGGGCTCCGTGAAATCAGCGGCATCGAGCACCAAACGCTCAACACGCTGGCCCTTGCCCAACGCCTCGACGATCTCCGGTAGATCCTCGAGACGCACGCGCCCATAGAAGTAATGGTCCGGTTCCACGGCGATGCACGGACCCACCCAGCAGGTGTCCAAGCAGCTGGCGGTGCAGGCGCGCACTTCCGCGTCGGCGAGGCCACGCGCACGGAGCAGCTGCTTGAGCTCAGCGTGGAGTTCAACCGCGCCGCGTGCGGCACACGAACCCCTGGGCGTACCGTCGGGTCGCCGATTCACACACACGTAGAGGTATCGCTTTCGCTGAGGCATGACGAAAAGCAACGCTAACCTAGCCCGCGACCGCGCGCACGGACTCTTCCACGATGCCAAGCAGCTCGTCTAGATCCGCGTCGGGGATGTTGATGGCGGGCGTAATGTAGACGGTGTTGCCCAGTGGACGCAGGTAGGCGCCACGCTTCAGCGCCTCCTGGTAGACGCGGCGCCCACGCGGCTCGAGGTAGCCCTGGCTGCCCGCCAAATCGAGCGCGCCGACCATGCCGAGGCTACGCGCTTCGACGACGCCGGCCAGGTCCGCGAAGGCGGCGAAGGCCCGAGCGATCCGAGCAGCCTTGGGCTGAGCCAGCGCAAGCACGTTCTCGTCCTGAAATACCCGCAGCACCTCGCGCGCCACGGCGGCTCCCAGCGGGTTGCCGCAGAAGGTATGTCCGTAGAAGAAGGTGCGCTCCGCTTCGCCGAGGAACCCTTGGAAGATCCGTTCGCTCGCGAGCGTGGCCGCCATCGGCAACATGCCAGCCGTAAACCCCTTGGCAATGCACATGAGGTCGGGCGCCACCTCGGCATGAGCTGAAGCCCAGAATGGTCCGGTTCGCCCGTAGCCCGAGAACACCTCGTCGCAAATAAGGAAGGTGTCGTGCTGCTGGGTTGCCACCCGCAAGGCTCGCAGAAACTCGGACGGGTACACGCGCATGCCGGCCGCTGCTTGCACGATGGGCTCGACGATGACCGCGGCCAACTCGTCGCCGTGGTCATCCAGCAGCTGCTTGAGCGCCGCGAAGGCTCGCTCGTAGCCGTCCCTGACCGGGGGCACGCGCAAGCAATCGACGAGCACGCCCGCGAAAGGACGACGAAACACCTCAATGCCCGAGACCGAAGCGGCAGCTAGCGTGTCGCCGTGGAAGGCGCCATCCAGGGCCAGGAAGCGCCGGCGCCGCGGACGGCCATTCTGGGCCCAATACTGGAGGGCCAGCTTGAGCGCCACCTCGACGGCCGTGGACCCATCGTCACTAAAGAAGACTCTCGAAAGCCCCGGCGGCGCCAGCTTGCATAGCTCGGCCGCAAGCGCGCTCGCCGGCTCGTGAGTGATCCCAGCCAGCGCGACGTGGCAAAACCGCCCAGCCTGAGCGGCCAGCGCGGCAACAAGCCGAGGATGGCCGTGACCGAGGCTCGCGCACCACCAGGACGCGTTCGCGTCCAGGTACTTTCGTCCGTTCAGATCTTCGAGCCATGACCCGCGAGCGGCGCCAATCACCAACGGATCGGCCTGATCGAGGTAATCCTGCATCTGTGTGTACGGGTGCCACACATGTGCCAGGTCACTCGCGACAATGCTGGCTCGAGTGCTCAAGCGAGGTACTCCCGCAAGAGCTCGGCTGGAGGCTGAGCACCGGCCTCGCTGCCCTCTTCCTCCGGCGGACCAAGCGGCAGGAGCAACGTCACCGTCGTGCCCTGGCCCGCTTCGCTGTCGAGGTGCAGCTCGCCGCCGTGCGCTTCGATGATCCGGTGAACAATCGGCAAACCCAGGCCCGTGCCGCTCGGTCGGGTCGTGAAGAAGGGATCGATGGCGCGCTCCCGCACACTCTGCTCCATCCCCTGACCCGAATCGGCGATCTCGATGCGCACGGCCGCACTGCCTCGGAGCTGCCCCCGCTGAACGCGGATTTGCACCGCGCCGCCGCCCTTCATGGCTTGGCAGGCGTTCTCGACCAAGTTGTCAAACACCAGCCGAAATAGGCTCGGGTCCACCCAAACCGTTTGGAGTTCGGCATCGTCGTCGATCGTGACGATGATCTGGTGGCCATCCAGCATGGCCGCGGAGCGGGAGCGATTGGCAAGCTCCAGGAGCGAGACGGGCGAACACTTGACGCTGACGGGCCTGGCAAACCGAAGCAAATCCGTCACCAGGCGATTGAGCCGCGCCGCCTCTTCATCGACGATCCCAAGCAGCATCGTGCGATCTTCTTCGCGCACGGTGCGGCGTCGCAGACCCGCTACCGCATTGACGATCACGGCCAACGGATTCCTGACCTCGTGGGCGATCGCGGCAGCGAGTTCACCCACCGCGGCCAGCTGCTTCTTGGTCACCAGCTCGTGCTGAACGAGCCGTAGTTCGGCGTAGGAATGTCGAAGCTCCTCGGTCTTCTCGTGCAGGCTTCGGGCTGTTTCTTCGAGCTCGCCTTTGCCAACACGATAGCGGAGCAGCAGCGTGCCCGCCACCCCGAAGGCGTAGAGCAGAAACGCGTGGGGCAGCAGCACCACCGCGTTGCGTACAAATCCCAGCGCCAGCGCGGCATCGTTGCCAATGGCTGGCAGGATGCAGACGATGCCGATGATCGCGGCACCCACCTCGCGCCGGCCCGCACGGTAGGCGGAGACAAGCACGGCCGCCGCCACCGCCGTCTCGATGCAAGCCACCACGTAGAAGCTGAGCCCAAACCAGCTCGGCTGACCCACCACGTGCAGCACCTTCTGGCCAAACCAGAACGACTCGATGACGCGCGGCGGTCCAGGCTGCCAGAACCCGCCGCTCCACAGCACGACCAGGTAAACCAGGCTGACCAAATAGAGCGGCCACGCCTTGCCGGCTCGCTCAAGCACTTTGGAGAAGTACAGCGCGAAGTGCAGGTTAGAGGCGGCGGCGAAGACCACGCCGGTGTGCGTGAGCTTGTCCGCAAACAGTCGCAGCGAAAGGCTCCCGCTGCCATAGTCGAGCGCAACTCCCGCGCAAGCCACCGAGAGCGACAGGCACAACCAACTAAAGATCGAGTACTCGAGCTCACGGCGACCCAAGAAGTACGCCAGCAAGAAGAACGCGGACAACGCCAAGTGCGCGGCGGCCCAAGCCGTGAGTAACCCAGCGAGAAAATCAGGCATACGCGCACGGCTGAGGTAGCACGCGTCTGCGCGCGCTTCACGGCCCGACCGGCTGGCGAGCGGAAAACCCGCACGCTAGGCCTCGCTGGCCCCTGCCCCCTACCGGCGCTTTGCCCTTTCTGCTACGCGTGCACGTTCCTGATGAGCTATCTGGTTCTGGCTCGCAAATGGCGTCCGCAGCGATTCGAAGACCTCGTGGGGCAAGACCACGTGGCTCGCACGCTGGGCAATGCCATTGCCACAAACCGCGTCGCGCACGCGTTCCTGTTCACGGGTGTCCGCGGCGTGGGCAAGACATCGAGCGCCCGGATCCTGGCCAAGGCACTCAACTGCATGGGGCCGCCCGAAGATCCGAACCGCGGCGTCGGGCGAGGTCCCACCATCTCGCCCTGCCTGCGCTGCGAAGCCTGCCTAGAGATCGCTCTGGGCACGGACATGGACGTGCGGGAGATCGACGGCGCCAGTTACAACGGCGTCGACGAGGTGCGGAAGCTGCAGGATTCCCTGCCCTACCGCCCCGCCCGGGACCGCTACAAGATCTTCGTCGTGGACGAGGTCCACATGCTCTCGCAGAACGCCTGGAACGCGTTCCTAAAGACGCTTGAGGAGCCGCCAGCGCACGTCAAGTTCATCTTCGCGACGACCGAGGTCCATAAAGTCCCGATCACGATTCTGAGCCGAGTCCAGCGCTTCGACTTCAAGCTCATCTCGACGCAAATGATCGCCGCGCGCCTGCGCGAAGTGCTCGCCTCCGAACAGATCTCCGCCGACGAAGCGGCGATCTCGGTGGTGGCGCGAGAAGCGGCTGGCAGCATGCGCGACGCGATGAGCGTGCTCGACCAGGTCATCGCCTGGGGCGGCGACAAGCTTGTGGGCGCCGACGTCGCGCGAGTTCTCGGCGTTGCCAGCCACAGCGTGCTGTACGAGCTCTCGTCGGCACTGATCCAGGGCGACGCCGCGCGCTGCCTGGGCGTCGTGTCGGAGCTTGCCAACCAGGGCTACGACATCGCGCACGTCGCCCGCGATCTGCTCGGGCTGCTGCGCAATCTGGTGGTCGCCAAGGTCGTGAAGGAGCCCGAGGCCCTGCTGGACCTACCGGACGAAGAAGGCCGGGACGTAAAGCGGCTGGCCGAAGCGGCGGACCCGGACGATCTCACCCGGCTTTATCATGGGTTTTCGCAGGGCTTTGACGACGTCGTGCGCAACGAGAAGCCGCGAGCCGCCTTCGAAATGCTGCTGGTGCGCTTGGCTCGTCGCCCTGCCCTGCTCCCCATCGACGACCTGGTGTCCCGCCTGGCGGCGCTGGAACGCCGACTCACGGGCGGCGCGCCCCAGCCCCGCCCGCAAGCCACTCGCTCCGCTGAAGTGGGCTCCGCAGAGCGCGAGCGCGTCGCACATCCCGGACCGGGAGCGCCGGCCGCGCAGCAAAGTTCTGCGAGCAGGCCGCGTGACGCGCGTAGCCCCGCCCCCAGCGGCAAAGCCAGCGCGGAAGACCGCGACGGAGACCCACCAGTCGCCGCTGG
>JANNWK010000442.1:0-3029 GCA_031408355.1 Myxococcales bacterium | reverse complement strand
CCGCGACGCTCGCACCGGCCCCACAAGCAACGCGCCCAGCGCACCTACCAAGGCTCCCGCGCCCAAAGTGGCAGCAGCGCAAAGGCGCCCTTGGGGCTTCGATCTCGCCCTGCTCACGGGACCTGGTCTCGATCCGGGCGCATACCGCCTTGGCGGCCTGGCACGCGGATTCATTGGCCTCGTGCCGCGCGCCCCGGGCGTCCTCGGCGTGCTCTCGCTTCGGTACGCCCAAAGGCCCGGCAGCCTCGACGCCACCTGGTTGTCGGGCTCGTGGGGCATTGGTGCCAGGATCGGCGGACGGAACACGCCGCTCAGCGCCGAGCTGACGGGCGAGCTGGCCTTCGAGCGGCTGCTCCTATCAGCGGAAAATCCGCTAACAGGGCACCGGGACCACGCGGGACAGAATCGGTTCGGCGGGCGCTTGGGCGTGAACTTGGCGTGGGCGGTCTGGCCCGAGCTCTCACTGTTAGCTGGGGCAGAAGCCACGGCGATGCGACCTGCGCTCAGTATCACCGTGGCCGACGCTCAAGCGGGCCGCGAACGCCCTGTCGGTTTGGGGCTCTCGCTGGGCCTGCGGGTCAGTCGCTGACGAGGCCAGGTGCCCGCTTCGCCTGGGGCCTAGCACCGGCAGCGCACCCTGCCGCACACTGAACCAGCAAATTTCCCCCTACGCGGCGAAATACCAGTCTGGTTTTGCCGGAGGAAGCGACTTGTCCTGAAGAGGCCATGTTAAGCTTTCCTCGAGGATGTCCCAATGACCGACATCGCGGTGAGGCGCCTTCAGGCCGCCCCCCCCGAGGCCTTGCCGCCTTCCCAGCAGGACCTCCTGGCAGGCGTGGTGCGCGGGGAGCGTTGGGCGCACGCGGCTCTCTACGACCTTTTGCTGCCCGTAGTGGCTCGCTCGCTGCAGAAGGTCTTGCACGAGAGCTCGGCGGACTACGAAGATCTCGTTCAGGTGTCGTTCGAGCGCATCGTCCGCACGTTGACGAGCGAGCGCGCCGCGCAGTTGGTGAGCTTGTCGGCTTGGGCCTCGGCGATTTCAGCGCACGTCGCGCTCGACTCATTGAGGGCAAGGATCCGTGAACGGAAACTCTTCGATCGTAGTGCGAGCGGCGCGCTGCGCGGCGTCGACAGGGTCGCAGCGCCCAGCTTGGAGCGACAGCTCGAAGCGCGTCGCCAGCTCGAGTGGTTGCAGGGAGTACTGGCCCGCATGAATCGCGACCAAGCACAAACCGTCTTGCTGCACGATGTCCTGGGTCACGATTTGGCCGCCATTGCCAAGCTGACGGGAACCTCGCTCGCCGCCGCGCAAAGACGACTCTCCCGCGGCCACCAAGAACTGCTACGTCGGGCTCAGAGCCGCGCCGGTAAGGAAACCAAGTGACACCCCACGCCAAGGTACAGGAACTGCTCACCCCGATGCGGGAGCGCCGCGTCGACCTCGACAGTCGCCGATTCAAAGTGGAGCGGGAGAAGGTCGTCTCGGCGATGGTTGGGGCTTCGCTCGCGGTGGGCAGGGTCTCGCCCGCGCGCCTACGTGTCTACGCAGCCATCGCGCTGGCAGCGAGCTTCGCACTGCTAGCGGCGGGCTTCGGCTACCAGGCGTCGCGTCCGCTGGCGGTCGCCAGCGCAACCACGCCTCAGCTCAGTATCTTTGCCTTGCAGGGCGAGGTCACGCGCATTCAGGGCAGCTCGCGCGCTGCCATCGTTCCGGGGCAGCCCGCCGACATCGGTGCCGAAGGCCTGCTGGAAACCTCGGCCGGCTCCAGGGCGCGTATCCGCACTGTGGCTGGCCTGGAGTTCGAGCTGCGTGAGAACACCCGCGTTTCACTGGCCGATCTGAACAGCGCCTCGCCGGATCTCTCGTTGCGGCTCTTCGCCGGAGCAGTCCGGTGTGTGGTGCGTCACCTGCCGCTCGGCCGCACCTTCTCGGTCATCACTGAGGACGCGCGGATCGTCGATCGCGGCACCGTGTTCACGGTCGCGGTCGACGGCAGCGGTGCCGCCACGAAGACTGCCGTCCACGTGGAGGAGGGCGCTGTCTCGGTGCTACACGCCACGGGCGTAACCGAGCTTTCCGCGACGCGGACGCAGTCGTGGGTCAGCGCCGCCGCTGAACCGGCTATCGTGGCTTCACCCGAGGCACTCCCGCTGATCCCGGAAGCAACGACCACGCGCCGCAGCGTGACGCCGCAGAAGGCACGCCGTGGCACGCTCGACGAGGAAACGCTGCTGCTGCGGGGCGGCTTGGCCAGCGAGCGCTCGGGAGAGCTGAGCGCCGCCGCGAAGTCCTTCGAGTCCCTGCTCACGCGCTACCCTGAGTCGCCTCTCGCGCCCGATGCTCGAGCTGCCCTCGCGCGGGTCAAAGGGCACCAGAGAAACGGGCAGTGACGGGAACGGTCAGGGCTTCGCTCCGGCGAAGCGTCCTGGCAACCGCACTGTGTTGCCTCGTGCACGCAGGTTGCGAGAGCGACGTGGTCGTGCAGCTGCTGCCGGGCGACAACCAGCAGCCCAGCGGCGCGGTGAGCGGCGTGGGTGGCTCAGGGGCGGACGCGGGAACCAGTCGCAGCGGTTCAGGGAACGACGGCGGTGCCGCCGGCTGCCTCGAGCCAGGCCAGTGCCCCGAGCTCGCTCCGGCCCTCAAGTTTCGCGGCCCGTACGACACGGTCGAAGTCAAAAGCTCTCGCTTGCTCGACGTGCCCCAGGATTTCGCGATGGAAGCCTGGGTGTGGGTAGAGAGCTACAGCGGAGGCCACGGCGTCCTGAATCGGTGGGTCAGAGGCCTCGGCGATATCCAGCTCACGTTCGGCGTGCCGGAGCCGCTCTCGTTCGAAGAGTTTCCGTTCGTTGGTGACGTGCCCTCCTGGGCGCTGGCAAGCTGGGCTTTCGTCGGGACGCCAGCGCGCCCCTGGCTCAGCATCGTGGCGCCGAGTCTCCCAACGCTGGGCGAGTGGCACCACCTAGCGTCGTCTTACGGCGGGGGAACCTTTCGACTCTACGTCGACGGGGTGCTGACCGGTAGCGTAGCC
>JANNWK010000441.1:0-4931 GCA_031408355.1 Myxococcales bacterium | reverse complement strand
TTCCATGGCCCAAGTGGTCTTGTTGCCTTCGGGCGTCTGGTGGAAACTGAAAATCGTGGTGTTGGTGGTGGCGAACGGCTTCAGGAACTCGAGCTTGATGACAATCTGCGAGGGAGAGCTGCTCTGCTCGATGGTCATGCGTCCTTCGCCGACGTCGTCGTTGCCGACCCAAGCGTATTTTGCGCCGACGCCCGAAGCGGGACCTTCGTAGCTGCGCTTCAGGTTGGGGTCGATCTTGTCCCACGGTGACCAGGCGCCCCAAGCGTGGAAATCGTTGACCAGCGCGAAGGCCGCTTCCGGCGGTGCCGACATCGTGAGCGAACGCTCGACGTGAAACTTGGCGGGCTGCACAGCGATGACGACAACGAGCAGTACCAGAACGGCTGCTATCCCGAGCAGGATCTTCTTGAGCATGGCTAAGACCTTTCGTTTGCCGGACCGGCACCGCCGGCCCCGCGTGGCTGGCGTACGAGATCTTGGGGGTGGCTGTCACGCGAAACGACGCCCGCGGGCGGTTTTGGCGGTAAACTGATTCAGCGGCGCGCCATGTCCGGGCTAGGCTGGCGCCATGGACCTAATCATCGACGGGAACGACCTCGTCGTGCGGCTAGCAGGACTCGAAAAGTTGGCGGCGTTCCGGTGGACAGACTTAAGGATCCCCCGGTCTGCCATCGTTCGCGCCGACAAGACGCTGCCCGAGTCATCCTGGAAGCAGCTTCGCGTCGCGGGGACGCACATCCCGGGCTGGCTCAAGGCCGGCTCCTACTACGCGAGTGCCGGCTGGGAATTTTGGTACGTCGCGTTTCACCGGCGGCCCGAACCGCTCACGCTCACCCTCAACGGTGAAAAAATCGGCAGGGTCGCGTTCGCCAAGGTGGTGCTTGGCGTGTCGGACACAGCGCTCGTCGACCGCATCGTGGCTTGGTGCTAGCGGGGAGCGCGGACCAGATCTCACGAGCAGCGCTGCCCTCTAGCTCTCCGACTTGAAGCCCACTTTCGAGTGCGTCCCGTCGCAATAGGGCTTGTTCGCCGACTGCCCACAGCGGCAGAGCGCGGTCTTGGTGACGCGGCGGAGGGTCCGGCCGGTGCCGGACACCAGCTCGAGAGCCCCCTCGAGCAGCAGCGGTCCGTCTTTGGCGGGTGTCAGCTTGAGCTGCCCGCCGCGCGCGGCAAGTGGCTGCGACTCCTTCGTGGCAGGCTCGCCCGTCGCGCGAAAGCCTGCCGCGATGTGGCTCGAGTCACAGTACGGCTTGTTCTTCGAGGCGCCACAGCGGCAGAGCGTTGCTCGATAGGCGGGTGGTTGCCCTTCGATGAGCAGCTCGGCGTGAATCGCGAGCGGCCCGTCTTCGCGAACGCGCACCAAGTTGACGAGAGGCGCCGCCTCTTGCGGCCCTCCGTCGAGCCGTTCGTGAACGATCGCTCCCGAGGGGCAAGACTGCGCCAGCGCCGCGAGCTCCTCGGGGCTTGCGCTGTCCGGGTGAATCCATTCGCCCTCGATATTCGGAACGAAGACGTCCGGACGCCCCAGTACGCAGTGTCTGGAGTGGATGCACTTCTTCGCCTCGAACCGAATCAGCGACCGCACACCGCGAACCTCTTCGACGTTACTCATCTGGCTTGCCTCGCTCATCTACCTAGTCTGAATCGGCCTGAGCGCAAGGGGCGAGGCCGCGCTGGGGGCGTGGGGAGCCGGCGTCGTAGCCGCTTGAGGATGCGGCGCTAGCGAAGCACGCCAAAGCGCAGGTCGGCGCCGAGCCAGGCGCCGTTCAAAGAGACGTCGCCATGGGGCGCGACCAGACCAACGGGAGCACCACTGAGCACACCAGCGCGGCCCGCCAGCTCGATGCGCAGCTTGCGGTTGCTCCAGGCCATGCCGAGACCCACGGCCGCATCCAGTCCCAAGCTGGAGACGGTGCCGGCCTCGTAAGCGGCGTTCACCTCGCTGCCTTGCAGTCGCACGTGCGCGAGCCCCAGGCTCATTTCCGAGAATGTCGACCAGCTTTGCCGGCGGAAGAGCTCGAAGCCAGCGCCGAGCGCCGCGCCGAACAGGCGGGCCTGTACGACGCCCGCGCGGCGCTGGGTGGAGCTGGCTTCCAGATTGGCGCTTGCTGAGAATAGCAGTGGTGAGGCGCTCAAGTTGACGACCCGAAGCTCGCCGTGAGCCAACGTGACCGGGGCGGTGATGTGGCGGAATTTAGCGCCCGCAGCCAGGCCGAACATCCAGACTGGCTCGGAGCGATCTGTAAGGCCACGCTCGGCCAGCGCGCGGGCCGCAGCCAGCGAGGCGCGCGGCGCTTCCGGGGACGCTGGCTCGAGAGGCGCGACGTCGTCGCTGACCAGCTCGAGCCAGGCGGCGCGGTAAAGCTGCGCCACGGTGAGCGCGATCACGCGCTCGGGCTCGGGCTGATCCGCTGCAGGCGCGACGACTCGTCGCTGCACTTGTTTCCTGGTCAACGGGTCGTGCAGCTGGATTGAGACGCCCGTCGGGTCACAACGCACCAACACCTGGTACCGCGAATCGCGGTCGCTCGAGTCGAGCACGCCAGAAAGCTCGAGCGTTACCAGGCGCGAAAGCTCGCTTTCGCGCAGTGAGCAGTCGCTGACGCTCAGCGCCACTTCTGCGGCGCCGGCTGATGCGGTCAGGCTCCACACGCACGCTGCGGCGGCCGTAGACCGCCACCAGCTCAGCGCGCGAGCTTCTGCAGTGCGCCAGCGCGGGGCCCGTTGGGGAATTGCAGCAGATAGCGAGCGGCCAAGGCTTTGGCACGGTCGGCCTGACCCGCAGCGGCTCTCGCCAGCGCGGCCTCGGCTATGGCTTCGCCGCTCAGCGCAGAGCCACAGCTCTCGAAGGCCTCCGCCGCCGCCAGGGCGTTGCCGCGTGCTGATTCGAGGCGACCGATCGTGAATCGCGCCAGCGTAGCGCGGCCGTCTTTGGGATGCGTGCGCAAAAGCTCGCGCAAATGGCGGAGGGCGCTGGCACTGTCGCCGGCCTGGCGTGCCTGGTCCGCGCGCAAGAAAAGCTCGGCCGCCGCGGGCGCGCCCACGGCGAAATGGGCGGATGGGCTTGCGGGCGCTTTCGACGGGCCATCCTCGCTCGAAGCGACCGGGCTCGGAACGGGCGCGTCCGCGCTGGGTGTGGGCCGGGATTCTGCTTGTGGCCCACGCTCCGCCTCGCCCGCCGGCGCTGGGCTGGCCAGCGTTACCTCCTCACCGGCAGCCAGCTCCGCGCTGGAGTTGCCGCGGACCACCCGCACCCGACCGCGCGTCACCGCCACGTGGATCGCCTGCTGTGACAGGTCGATGCGGAAAGCCGTGCCGAGTACTTCGACCCGGGCGTCCGCCACGCGAACCACGAACATCCGCCCCGGCCTCGGCGTCACGTCATAGGCGAGTGACCCCGCAGTTTGTCGGAGCTCGACGCGATTGTCGGCGACCAGCTCCGGCAGCACATGAGCGCCCGCGCTGAGCGAGATGACCTGCGAGCCGTCCTTCAAGCTCAGCTGCAGCTGCTGGTCGTGAGAGCCGCTGCGCAGCACTAGCAGCAAGATTGCGGCCGCTAAAGCCAGACCTGCGACTGCTCCCGTTAGAGGCCTAGACCACGCGGCGCTCGGCGTTGCGGCTGGCGCGCGGCTGACCGTTCTGGCGCTCCGCAGCTCGTCGAGCACGTGGCGTTCGACGGCTTGCAGACGCTGCTCTTCGAATGCCACGGGCTCGGACTCACGCAGCAGTAGCGCGGCACGTTCAGGCGTCATTGAGCGCCTCCAATTGTTGATCGATGCCGGCTATCCAACGTTTTGCGGTGGTCAGCGAGGTGTCGGTGTGCTCGGCCACTTCCGGCAAGGTGTAGCCCTCGACGCGATGGAGGACCCAGGCGATGCGGTGTCGAGGCGCGGCACGCCCGAGCAGCTCTGAAAGCGCACGCACCCGCTCCGTGGCCTGCGGCTGCGATGACCGCGGTGAGATGCGAAACAGCTGCGACGCCAGGGCCGTGAGCCGGTACCGGAGCGAAAGACGCGCGTAAATCCGGCGCACTGCGATCGTGACCAGAAATGAGCGGAGCTTGGCGGGCTCGCGCAGCGCGCCGAGCTGGCCCAAGCCTTGAATGAAGGTCTCTTGCACGATGTCGTCCATTTCCCCCTCACCGAGCGAGCGCCGAGCGATGGCGGCAATGTGGGGGGCGTGGCGTCGGTACAGCCAGGCCAGAGCCTTTTCGTCGCCGCTGGCCGCGCGTCCGACGACGGCGGCTTCCAGATCCGCCTCCGTGGCAGCCTGGCTGGGGACGAGCTGAGCCAACATCACCACTTGGTCAGTGTGTGGACGAGACCCCGAACGGCCCATTCGAAATGGAGGGTCGCTCATTTTCCCCGCTCCAGCGACTTTTTCTAGCCAGCTGGCAGGTTTTTGGGCCGCTCGTCGGGCCGATCGGCGCCTGAGCCTCGCACTAGGCCAGCGATGTCTACCCGACGGATCGTTGTCGCGCTGTTGATGGCTGCCTGCTCGAGCTCGCAGCCTCCGGGCCAGCAGTTGGGGGGAGCCCCGGCTACGGCCGGCGCGGCTGGCACGGACGCGGGGTCGAGCCAGGGTGGCGGTACCGGTCACACGGGCTCGGCAGGCGAGACTGCCCTGGCGGGGATGTCATCCGGGGGTGAGCCGCTGGTCGAGCCGCCGGACCCGGAGCCTTGGCCGACGACGGAGCCATCGGTGAGCGGAATCTATCCGCACCTGGCGATGTACAACCGCCACGCAGAGTGCGGCACCGGCGCGATCGTGGAATGGGCCGACCGGCTGTGGGTCGTGACGTACGCGCCGCATTCGCCGATGGGCAGCACTGACAAGCTGTACGAAATCGACAGCGCACTTTCGCAAACGATTCGTCCCGAGAGCATCGGCGGCACGCCCGCCAATCGCCTGATCCACCGCGAATCCGAGCA
>JANNWK010000440.1:0-8446 GCA_031408355.1 Myxococcales bacterium | reverse complement strand
CGGGCCGCGCCCGGGGTCACCCTTCATGCCCTTGTAGCGCATCGCCGCCTCAGCCAGCAGATCTTGGCTCTGGCAGTGATCCAGGAAGGCCCGGTGAGCTTGCTCGTTGTCCCAGTGGTTGAGCACGTTCTTCCATAGGGCTTCGAGTGCGTCTCGCTCGGTCATAGCTTGCGCTCGCGACCGGAGAGACCGACGCAACCCACCAGCGAGCGGTAACGCTTCTCGAACTCGCGGGCGATAGTAGCGGTAATAGACTGGGCACTCATCCGACGCTCCTCCGGCGAAACCGCTTGGGGTCCCGCCGCTCGCAGCATATCTTCGTGGCCAATCCGTTGAGAATCTCAGTTTCTTCCGGCGCGGCGGCGCTCGCCTTGCTGGCCTTGGGCTGCGGCAGCGCGGCGAAAGCACCCGTGCTCGGCGGAGGTTCAGCCGCGAAGCGGGCCACGGCAGCAGCGCCGACGCTGAAGGACGCCGGCTGGGGTGTCCTTCGCTCGGCGGCGCTGGGCCTCAAGCTGGCACTGCCCGACAGGCAAGCGTGGCTTGAGCTATCGGGGCCAGGCCAACGGGCGCCAGCCGGCGGGTTCGGTGGCGTTTGGGAGCTTCGCCACCCGCCGAGTGGTTCAACGCTTTCCGTGCGGCGCTGGCGCGCGTCCCGGCTGCCCAGGCTGGAGGTGTGCGAAGCCGAGCTACGGCAACGCACTCCCCTGCCCGAAGCCGACGAAACGAGCTTGGTCGAGCGGAGCCCCGGTAAGGTGCCGGAGGGGTTCGTCACCCGTTTCGACGTGCTGGTCGTGCCCGGCACAAGCGCCCGACTGCGCGGCTACGTGCTGACGGTCGGGGCCGGCGTCGGGGAGTGCGTGGCGGCGGTCGCCGTCACCGAGTCGTCATCTGAGGTGGAGCTTGCGGAGCGCTTGCGGCTGCTCCGCGCATCGCTTGCGCACCTGCGACGGACGCACATTGAAGACCGCGTGCCCCGAACTCGGGCCACTCAGGATTGATGACTAGGCCCGACTTGGCAGTCCACGACCCGAACGCGGGGCCGAAAATGCAACCTCCGACCGCTGTCCAACTTGCCTGAACGGCGATTCGTTCCTACATGTACTGGGTGTTGCCAGGTTCGATCGCTGCCAAGGCCAGTTACCAAGTCCAGAAGCAGAGTTCTACTGACACACGGGGAGGAACGAATAACCTCACAACGTTTCAGGTCGGGGAGTTTGCGAGCTTACTAAGTGACAGACCTTGCGATTTTTCTCGCCCAACAAGTCCGGAAATTGAGAACCCAGGCCTCCATGACGCAGGCCGAGCTCTCCGGGCGCGCCGGAATTACGGTTGAAACCGTAGCTCGTCTCGAGCGGGTGCTGCGCGGCCGTGCGTCGGCCAACGCTAATCCGTCGCTCGAAACGATGGAACGCATCGCTTCCTCACTCGGAGTGGACGTTGCGGATCTGGTTTCGAACTCCCGGGCGCGACCCAAGGACGATCGGCTCAACGTCGTTCTGCGCAGCGCAAGCCTCGGCGTCCGGCGGCGGGTGCTCGTGGTAGCTGAAGCGCTGATCCGCGACGAGCAAGCAGAAACCCGCCAAGCCAAGGCCGAGTCAAAGCCCAAACGACCGGCGAAGCGCCGCTAGCGCTTCGGTCACGAGCCCGCGCGGTTCTAGTTACCGAGCCGAAGCTGCGCGCGCTTCAACTTGGCCTGCGCCGCCTGATCAAGCTTGCCGACGACAACCAAACTCGAGTGCTGGGCGCAGAATATGCGCTCAGCCGCCTGGCGGACGCGCTCACCTGTCACGGCCAGGACCTCACTCATGCGGGCGTCGGGCGTGGACGCCACCCCGCTCAACGTCCCTTGCCCAACGAACGCCGCTAGCTCGGTCGGCATATCGTAGAGTTCAAGCATCTGCCAGTGGAGCCGGGCTTTGGCCCGGTCAAGCTCGCGTTCACTCGGCCCACGCAGCGTAAGCTCCGTGAGCACGTTGATCGTCTCCGTGAGCACGCGCGGCGACGAGGCGTGCGCGCACTCCGCCGCTATCTCGACGACCCCGACGTCGGCGTAGGACTCGAACATGGCCGACACGTCATAGCAAAGGCCCCGCTCGTCGGAGAGCGCCCGGTAAAGCCGCGTCGCGTTGCCGTCGTCCAGAATCCGCAACAACAGCTCGGTCGCGGGCTCGTCGGCCTCCCGTTCCCCGGGCGCGCGAAAGGCCAGCCCAAGCCAGGTTTGGCTGCCTGAGTCAGGCACGTAGGCGAACTCGGGCTTCTGCTGCGGCGGCGGCGGGCTACCGGCCACCGCCAAGCCGCGCGGTAGCCCGCGGAAACGTCGCTCGGCAAGCCTGAGCAGACGCTCCGCGTCGACCGGACCGGCCAGCGTGAGCACGAGACCCTCGCCTACGTAGTGCCGCCGGTGAAAACCCAGCAAGTGTCGTCTGTCGAAGCGTGAAAGCGTGGCCTTGGTGCCGGCGATCGGCATGCCCAGCGGATGCCTGCCGAAGCACAGCTTGCGCAGAATGCTGGGGCCGTCGACGAGTCGCCCACGTCCGTCGTAGGACTCGAGCAGCTCCTCGCGCACGATGCCCTTCTCGAGCTGAATGTCAGTGAAGAGCGGGGACTCGCACAGCAGGGCCGTCAGCTCCAGCGTTCGCTCGAGGTTCTCGCTTGGCACCGAACACGAAAGGACGCCGTGGTCCACGTAGGTCATGGCGCCAAAGGCCGCGCCCAGTTCCTCGAAGGCCAACGCTTGCGCGTGCGCGGTGCGGTGGCCCGGGATGCCGCGATGCAGCATATGCTCGTGGAAGTGGCTGATGCCGTTGTCGCGCGCCGATTCGTAGCGTGAGCCTACCCGGACATGCACGTCGAGCGCCGCGCGGTGCACGCCCGGCATCTGCACCACGTTGAGCCGAAGCCCATTCTTCAGCGTTTCTCGGGTAATCTTCGGCGCAGCCAGAGCGCGCTTTCGGGGGCCCCGCGCAGTCACAGGAGCCTGGGAACGCCGCTTCACTCGCTGCTCGAGCTGGACTTGGCGTCCTCGCCGAACCGGGCGACGATCTTGAGCTTGTCGCCGGCTGTGCGGCGGAGTTCCTGAACGTAGCGAATCAGCGCTTCGCTGGCCTTAGCCTGCATCAGCGCAGCCACGACGTTGGCTTTCTCTTTGACGAATTCCTCGCGGCTTGGATCAGTGCGTTCCTTGAGCTGCAGCACCACGGCGCCGGTCGAGGTCGTAAGCGGCCTGGCAAACACCTCCTCGGGTTGCTTCAGCTCGAACGCCCGACTCGCAAGAGGCTCGCTCGGCTCAACCTCCGGCAAAGGGTTGCTCGAAATGTTGAACGGAGCGGAAACCTCGAACTTCGGGCGATCCTGGGCCAACAGTGCGGGACCGTCCGCCAGTTCGGTAGCCTTGGAAGCGTCGCCCGCTTCCGCCCGATTGCCACGAGCCTCACTCGCGAAACTCAGGCTGAGGGCACGCGTGGCCTCCTCTAACTTCTCGCCAGCCTTCGCTCGAGAGATCAACTGCTCGGCAAAGCGAGTGAGCGCCTCGTCGGCGCTGAAGCGCGCGTACAGCCGGCGCGCAACGTGGCGCCGACCCGTCTCCTCGACCTTGTCCGCGGAGAGCTTGCCGGTCACGCGCAGCACGTGGAACCCGCGCGGGCTCTCAATGACCGGCGATAGCTCACCTGGCTTGAGGCTCTCGCTGGCACGGAGCAGCTCGTCCGAGCCGATTCCGTAGTTCTTGCCGACGCAGCCGAGCTCACCGCCCAAAATGGCGGAGGCCCCCTGGGACAGCTCACGAGCCACGCTGGCCAAGCTTTCGCCTTTGGCGATCCGCTCGCGAACTTGCTCGGCCTTCTGCTTGACCGCCGTTTTCTCGTCCTCGAGCGCCGAGGCCGACAACTCCACGAACACTTCACTGGCGAGCGCGCAGCCCTGAGCAAAGTCGGCCTTCTTGCCCTCCCAGTCGGCGTCGACCTGCGCCTGATGCGCCAGAGCCCAGCGGGTGATCGCCTCCTCGTCGGAGCTCACCGCGTACTTGGCAAACCAGTCGCGCCGGAGGTTCACGCTTCGAACCACCACTTTGGCGCGATCCCGCTCAAATAGCAGGAGCGCCTCGGGTTCAGGAATACGCACCCTGGAGCGCACGATTTCGCGGAGCTTCGCAGCCAGGAACTCGCGTTCCTGCATCTCCTTGAACTCCTTGGGCCCGCGATTGGTAACGAGCCGCACTTGGCGCTCGTAGAGCTTGTAGTCGAAGGGTTCGTCGGCCGTCCGCCGCACCTGCAGCTGCCGCACGGGATACTCGCTGCCCGGCGCGCAGCCATAGCCTGCGTCCGAAGCGCGGCAGAGCCCAAGCCGAAACGCGAGGTCGGGAAGCTCTTGCGCTGGCAAGGAAGCTCGCACTCGTCCAGCCGTGAGGTCCTGATCGAGCGCGTCTTGGCCCGCCTCGAGGCCAAGCTTCCTCGCCTCGGCTACCAGCAGCTCGCGCTCGACCAGACCGTCGAGCACCTTCTTGTTCAGCGCGAGGGCTTTGGCTTGCTTGGGCTCGATGCCACGCGGGACGAGCATGCCGTGCGCGGCGTAGAACTCCTTTGGATCCACACAATACCCGGCGTACTCAACCGCGCACTCACGCGCCAGCTCGGCGCTGGGCCCGCCGCCGCTGCCCGCCCGGAACTCCAGCGCGAACACCAGGATGATGGCGAACGCGATGCCCGCGACCAACACCCGACCGAATCCGCCACTTCGAAAGAAACTCAACATAGGCTTTTGCTTTGGGCGGCGCAGATATCACGCCCTGGCAGGGGGATCCAGGCAGCCTCCGGGGCGCCAGAAACCTGGACAATCAGCGCGATTCTGTGACCGAACCAGGACCGGTAGCTAATTTCGGTCAGCGCGCGACGGGGCTCGAAACCGTCTTTTCGAGGGCCAGCGCGTAGCGAAGCTCCTGCTCAAGCTCGTCCACGCTAGCCAAGGAACGCTCAAATGAGACCTCGTACCAGGTATCGAGCGTGCTCGAGGCATCCCCTGGATCGCGCACCGGCACCGCCACCGAACCCACCTCGACGTAGCCGCGGACGAGCGCTTCAACGACGCAAGCCCGCGCGCGAGCGAAGAGTTCCTCGGCTTCGACCGACGGAAAGTCGCTGCCCTGGGCCCGGACGATGAAGCGCACGGCCAGCACAGCGCCCGGCTTGACGGCCACACCGCTGTCCATGATGAGATTCTCACGCACGCGGTCCGCGAGAACCACGTGCTCACCCATGGTGCGATAGACCTCGAACCCCCGGGCAATGAGGGCTTTTTTTAGCTCAGTGGGCGAGGCGGTCATGGCGGAAGGGGGCTCGGGCCGCTCGCGTCCCTAAGGCTCAGCGTGAACCTGGGAACGCTCAATCACGCACGCGAGATCGACTTCCGAACGTACGCGGTTCGATCGTTCAACGTCAAGCAGCGTCGCCGGGCGGGGGCGCGGGCGCCTGGCCTAGGGGGCCAGCCCCCCGCCGGAGCGTCGCGTCGTTTGAGAGGCGAGGTGCGCTCCGGCCGGTGGGTCCGCGCCGGCACCGTCATGCGGTAACGTCCGCTTGGGCCGGTTCGCTAGCGCGCAACTGGCTGAGCGCGCGCGGGCCCATGATAACCTGCCCATTGTGAGTCGCAGGAGTCCTCCTTCATCCGAAGTGCACGCGCAGCGCCGCGCCACCGGTGGCGCGCGCCGTGAGGCCGCCGAGCGCATCACGCTGCGCACGCCCGACTTCGAGGCTCATGGCTGGACCTTGAACGTGAGCCGCGGCGGCATGCGCGTGATCGTAGAGGAGTCCGTCACGTCCGGCGTCGAGTACGACTTGAGCGTGGGCGAAGCGCCGGACTCCAGAAAGGTCGTGGTCGTGTGGGTCCAGAACGAGGCGGACGGTCAGATCGTCGGCGTCCGCTTTCTGGACGGCGACGGCTCGATCCCGCCCCAAGACGACGGGTGAGTCCGTCCGCGCTCGCGGTCGCGGGCGCGAGCAGAGACTTAGCTCCACCTGAGGTTAGGCTGCCCCCGCGTGCCGACAACCGTTGAACTCCTAGGCCCCGGCGGCCCTCTCGCAAGCGCCCTGACGGCCTACGAATCGCGGGCTGGGCAACTCGAAATGGCCGCGGCCGTCGAGCAAACGCTGAGCGACGATCGCATTCTGTTCTGTGAAGCGGGCACCGGCACGGGCAAGACGCTGGCCTACCTGGTACCCGCGCTGTTGTCGGGGAAGAAGGTCATTGTGTCGACGGCGACCAGAGCCCTGCAAGAGCAAATCTTCCAGCGCGATCTGCCGCTGATCGAGCGGGCGCTCGGCGTGACGTTTCCGGTCGCGTTGATGAAGGGTCTTTCCAACTACGTTTGCCGTCGCCGACTGGCGGAGTTCCGCGCAAGTGAAACCAGTCTGCGCCCGATGTACGCGCGCTCGCTTGACTCGCTGCTACGCTTCGTGGAAGCGACGGAGTCGGGCGACCTGGCAGAGCTCGCCGGTCTGGCAGAGGATGACCCGATCCGCGCCGAGGTCGCTTCTTCGAGCGACACCCGCGTTGGCCCAAGCTGCCCGTACTACGACGAATGCTTCGTCACACGCATGCGGCGCGAAGCGGAGCGCGCACGGCTCGTGGTGGTCAACCATCACCTGTTCTTCGCCGACCTAGCCCTGCGCGGACCGCACCCGGGTCGGGTACTGCCCGACTATGACGCAGTCATCTTCGACGAGGCCCACCAGCTCGAGGACATCGCCACGGAGTTCTTCGGCATGCGCGTCTCGCGTCGCCGCTTGGACCGACTGCTCAACGACGCCGGTCGTGCCCTGGAGGCCGCGGGCGCCGTCGATCCGCTCTTTGGTGGCGAAAGCGCGCGGCGCAGCCTGGACGGCGTTCGCCACAGCGCCGACAGTTTCTTCGCGGCGCTCGGCAGGCATGCCGGCAAGGAGGAGCGAGTCACAATCGAACGCGACGCCTTTGCCGGCGAAATCGCCGACGCCTGGCACGCGCTCGACTCCGCCCTCGAGGGCCTGGCCGCGGCCAGCGAGATGGCGCGCGGGCGATTGGCGGCGCCCGCGCTACGCGGTCTGAGGCCGACTTCGACGCTACCCGAAGCGCTGGAACTTGCCGCGCGCCGCAGCGAAGACACGCGCTCGGCGCTAGCGATGGTGGTCGAGGGGGGTGCGGGCCGCGTCACCTGGCTGGAGCGGTCGGGCAAGAACGCCACCCTGGCGTCGTCGCCCGTGGACCTCTCGCTATTGTTCCGCGAGCGGATCTTCGAAACAGTGCCGGCCGTCGTGCTCACCAGCGCCACGCTCTCAACAGCTGGACCGAGTCGCACTCCCAAGCCGCCAACCAAGCCGACCGACGCTGACGAAGACGCCGCGGAGATGCCCGCGCCCCGGCGAAGCTCCAGCGCCTTCGGCTATTTTCGCGCGCGCTACGGAGTGGCGGACGATCGCGTTTCGGTGAGCGAGCTGGTCGTTCCCTCGCCGTTCGATTTCGAAGCCAACGCGCTCCTGTACACGCCCGCGGATTTGCCCGCGCCGAACGCGTTCGACTTCGCCGAGCGCGCCGCCGAGCGCGTCGCCGAGCTCGTCAAGATCACGGGAGGCGGCGCGTTCGTGCTCACTACGTCCCACAGGACGCTCCAAGCCTTGAGCCGCCTCTTGCCGCCTCGCTTGTCTGGAAAACGACTGTTGGTTCAGGGTTCGCAGCCCAAGGCCACGTTGACCCAAGCCTTTCGCGCCGACGGCAACGCAGTGCTCCTGGCAACGCAGAGCTTCTGGGAGGGTGTGGACGTCCCGGGGCGCGCGCTGCGCCTGGTGGTGCTCGAGAAGATCCCGTTCGGTGTTCCGAGCGATCCTGTCCTGGTGGCGCGCGGTCGGGAGCTTGAGCAGGCGGGCGAGAGCCCCTTCATGAAACTGTCCGTGCCAGCGGCGGCGATCGCCCTCAAGCAAGGGTTCGGGCGGCTGATCCGCACGCAAAAGGACGTCGGTATCGTCGCCCTGCTCGATGATCGCGTTCATCGCAAGGGCTACGGCAAGCTCATCTTGTCGGCCCTGCCGCCCGCGCGCCGGACCAACGAACTTGCCGACGTGCAGGCGTTTTGGTCAAGGGTGGGCGGCCACGGCGGCTAGCCCACTCGGCTCAGCGCTTCTTCTTGGCGGGCGCTTTCTTCTTCACGGGCGCTTTCTTCTTCACAGGCGCTTTCTTCTTCACAGGCGCTTTCTTCTTCGCAGGCGCTTTCTTCTTCACGGGCGCCTTCTTCTTCACGGGCGCTTTCTTCTTAACGGGCGCCTTCTTGGCGGGCGCAGGTGCCTTCTTGGCGGGCGCGGGCGCCTTCTTGGCGGGCGCAGGCGCCTTCTTGGCGGGCGCGGGCGCCTTCTTGGCGTCGGGCGCGGGCGCCTTCTTGGCGACGGGCGCGGGCGCCTTCTTGGCGACGGGCGCGGGCGCCTTCTTGGCG
>JANNWK010000439.1:0-1876 GCA_031408355.1 Myxococcales bacterium | reverse complement strand
GCGCGCGCGCGACGGCGAAGGCCACGGCCTCGCGCACGGCCAGCACGTCGGTGCCGTCCACCGTCGCGGCCCAGATGCCATAGCCAGGCCCGCGATCGGAGAGCTTCTCGCACGCGAACTCGCCGGAGTTCGGCGTCGAGTACGCGTAGAGGTTGTTCTCGACGACGAGCACGACGGGGAGCTTCAGCACCGCCGCCATGTTGAGGCCCTCGTGGAAGTCGCCGAGCGCCGTCGCCCCATCACCGGTGAACGAGAGCGCCACGCGATCCTCAGCGCGCAATCGCATGGCCATCGCAGCGCCGACAGCGACCGGCAGTTGCGTTCCGAGATGGCTGATCATCGCGAAGATGCGCTTGGCGGGCACGTCGTGATGGAGGCCGGAGTCGCGGCCCGCGGTGGGGCCGGCACCGCGCGCCATGAGCTGCGCGAGGATCGTGTCGAGCGAGTCTCCATGGCAGAGCCGCGCGCCGAGGCCGCGATGCATCGGGAAGAGGCAGTCGCCGGGGCTGAGCGCCGAGGCGGCGCCGACGGAGGTGCCCTCGTTGCCTTCCTGGCTGTACACGCCGCCGTAGACCTTGCCCTGACGGTACAGCGACTGAAGCCGCCGATCGACGATGCGCGCAGTGAGCATCAGCTCATGAAGACGCAGCAGTTCCTCGTTCGACAGCCCGTGATCGCGCTCGGGCAGCAGCGGGACTTCATCACTCATGCGATCGGCTCCTCACGCAGGCCCTCGAGGCCGTCCATCCAGGCCGTTTCGAAGACGCGCGCGAACACGGCCACCTGCACTCGCGCGACCTCGTGAAGGGCGGGGATCTCATGGCGGCCCGCTCGCGCGAGCTCACGCTGGATCGACGTGACGGCCGCGCCCTGGAGGCCGCAGGGCACGATGGCGTCGAAGTGGGAGAGGTCAGGGTTCACGTTCAGGGCGATGCCGTGATGCGTCACCCAGCGGGCGACACGGATGCCGATGGCGCCGATCTTTCCGCCGCGCGACCAGGCACCGGTGCGGCCTTCCTCGCGCCAAGCCTCCACGCCGAACTCGGCACAGGTGCCGATCAGCACGTCCTCGAGGCAGCGGAGGTAGGCGTGAATGTCGCGGCGCATTCCGGCGCGGACATCGGAGAGATCGACGATCGGATAGGCCACGAGTTGGCCCGGGCCATGCCAGGTGACGTCCCCGCCACGCGTGGTTTCGCGCACCGCATGTCCGGCCCGCTCGAGGTCCTCCGGGCTGACGAGGAAGTGCGCGGCCTCGGCCGCACGACCCGCCGTGTAGGTGGAGTCATGCTCCAGGAGGAGAAGCGTGTCGGGCGCGCGGCCGTCCACGCGATCGGCGTGGACCTGCCGCTGGAGCGCGAGGGCGTCATCGTAGGAAACGCGCCCGAGCCAGCGTGCCCGGCCCGTTCGGCCGGGCGTGGCGGGTGAGCCGGGCCCCTGGGCCACGCCGGGGGCCGCGCCGAGCGAGCTCACTTGTTCGGCGGAGCCTGCCCGAAGTACTCGTAGTTCTTCGCGGTGAAGGCCTTCCACTTCTCGGGGACTTCCTCTTCGGGGAAGATCGCCTGGACGGGGCAGGCTGGCTCGCACGCCCCGCAGTCGATGCACTCCTCGGGGTTGATGTAGAGCATGTTGTCGTCGTCCTTGCCGTGGATGCAGTCCACGGGACAGACCTCGACACAGGCCTTGTCCTTCACGTCGATGCACGGCTCGGCAATGATGTAGGTCATGACGTCCTCAGAGGGGGTAGTGGAGGCGAAAGACTAGACCGGGGCTCCCGGAGCGTCAAGAATACTGGCATCCTGGGCGCCGCGCCCGAACGGCTCAGGCCCCCCAGAACCGAGGAGACGGCATCCCGATGGACCAAGAGGCGATGCAG
>JANNWK010000438.1:0-6234 GCA_031408355.1 Myxococcales bacterium | reverse complement strand
CCGACGTAGGCCTTGCCGTCGAAACGATACTTTCGCGAACCGCCAGACCACGGCAAGAGCAGCGGTTCAAGCCCGCCGGCCGTGGTCGTGTCAGGCGGGAAAGGATAGTTCTTCTCGCTCCAGCCCACGGCTCGCGCAGGTCGCAGCTCGATGTCGAAGCCGCGGCGCGCAGGGCTAAAGGCGACCGCTCCGACGATCTGCTCCTTGCCCAGCGCGCGCCCCGTTTCAGCGCCAAAGATCCGCACCAAGCCGTCGCCCTGCACGGCGTAGACCATCAGCGCGTGGCGATCGACCGTGTCCCCACCCAGCGCCTTACTCGCTTTGGCGTGGAGCACGGCTCGAACGATGATCTCCGCCTTGCCGTCACCCGTAAGGTCGCGCGCCGTAGCGTCGAGAATGTCTTTCGGTTCCGCTACCCCGACAGCGATGAACGCGTAGCTCAGCCCCTGACGGAAGCCCTTACCAAAGACCACGATGTCTTTGCCGTGGATCAGCACACGCTCGGGGCCGCGGTCCCCTGCCACGTCGGTCACGAAGTCGAAGCTCGGTCTTGCGCCACCCACGTTGCGGTCCTGCTTGTACAGCGCGTACACGCGGTCCAAAAGCTCATCCGAGCTCGGCGGGCGCGGCGCGGGAGGGGCCGGAGGTTCGTCGCTGCCGGGTCTCGGCTTGCGTGTCTTGGCCTTGCCCGAGCCGCGACCTGGCTTCGGCACTTGGCTCACCTCCCCGACGGCTTCGAAGCCCTTGCCCTTCCAGCCGAAGCTACGGCTGCCGACGCTCTCCCAGGGCAGAAGCGTGGCGCCCATGTCCGCGGGCTGAGTCTCGGAGAAGGAGCCGGGTTCAAAGCCGTCCGCCGCGCCTTGGGCGATTTCGATCGTGCCCTTGCTGAGCCGCACTTTGTTCGCGACTAGACCGTCGGGCGTCTTGAGCCCCACCTCGTGAGCGAAGGCCAGGAAGGGGGTATCGTCCGTCCCGACCTTCATCACCGTCAGGACTTCGCGATAGCGCTCGCTGGTGCCGACTCGCTTTTGGACCACCACTTCGTCGCGAGCGTCGCCGTCGAAGTCGACGAGTGTAAGGCGCGTCACCTGACTGGCGTCGGCCACTCCGAGGTCGGCGAAATAGTATTCCTTACCGCCGCGAAAGTGCGGCCCGATGATGACCAGGTTGCCGCCCCAAACGGCGACCCGTTCGAGCATCCCGTCGCCTGAGACGTTGCCAAACGCCTCGCGGCTGGGGTCGTTCGGCAAGCCCTTGGGGCGAATCACGGCCTGTTCCAGGCCCTGCTCGTTGGCCAGCAGCAGCGGCGGCATGGCCCTACCGGAGCGGGCCGCGCTCGTGCCAATCACCACCTGCTCGCCGCCCGGAACGTCTACGTCCGTGTAGCTGATGGATGCGCGCAGTCCAACGCGCGTGCGCGCCGCCTCGGGAAAAGCCGTCCAGGGGATCTGAGCTTCTACGTTGAGCCCCTTCTCGCTGGGCGCCTCCACCAGCTTGGCCCCATTCACGATCTCGCCCTTTAGTTTCACGGCGCCGCCCAGCTTGCCGGGGCTACCGGGATACAGATCGATCGCGTAGCTCTGCCCCTTCGGAAAGGCAAGGTGGAGCGTCGCGTGATCTTCCCCCGACCCCGCGGCGGGAGTGCGGACGATCTTCTGGTCGAAGATCTTCAGCACGACGTACAAGCTACCGTCGTCGTAGCCAATGGTTGCCGCAACCCGTGGATCCCCTCCGCCTCCGCCTTCCAGCTTCTCGGCCAGATCGTTCATCCGGTTGGGCCACTCACGCAGATCACCATCGATGCGGATCTTCACGCCCGCTAGCGGCTCTGCAGACAGGATCCGACCGGCGGCGGCCACAGGCGACGACGCGAGGACGAACCCTAGACCGAGCGACGTCACGACGACTTTCCAAACGCGCATGTTGCGCAGCTTGTTTATCAGAAAATCGGACGAACGCCGCGCGGTCTGGAAAATTACAGAAAGCACGGCAACGGCGGCGTGGCCCTACTTCTTCATCCGTAGCTCAGCCTGCTGCTCGTCCGCTTCCAGCTCCGCCAGAGCCTGCGCAAGCTCCGCTTGCTCCGCCTCGTCGAGCGCGGCGGCGGGCGACTCCGCCCCCTCAACCCGAATCGCCTTCGCGGGCTCGGGCGCCGGCGCCGCGAGGCCCATCTTCCGCTTGAGCGAGAGCAGATCTTCCTCAGCGCCCTTGGTCTGCTCGAGCTGACTGAACTTGTGCGCCAGCACGTCGCCCGAGTACTCCTCGCTCAACTCCGCCTGCGCTGAGGTTTCCGCCTCCATTTGCTCGATCTTGTTGGCCATCCGATCGAAGGTTTCGAACGCGCTCGCGTTGCGCAGCCCGCCCATCGTTTCCTGGATAGCCTTCTGCGCCTCCGCCCGTTTCTTGCGCGCGATCAGCAGGTTCTTCTTGCGCTTCGCTTCCTCGATCTTCGAGTTGAGCGCGCGCAACGCGAGCTTGAGCTGGTCGACCGAAGTCTTCTGCTTCTGCCACTGCTCTTTGAACTGCTCGGCGGTTGACGCGTGCTCCTTCTTCCGCGACAGCGCCTCCTTGGCCAAGTTGTCGTCAGCGGCCCGCACGGCGAGCATGGCCCGACGCTCCCACTCGGCGGCCTGCGACAACTCCTGCTGGGTCTGCTTCTCAAGCCGTTTTTCGTCAGCTATCGACAAGGCGACCATCTTCTTGGCTTCGCCGAGCTGAGTGGTCATGTCCTCCACAATCTGGTTCAGCATCTTCTCCGGATCTTCGGAGCGGCTGATCAGATCGTTCAGGTTGGATTTGATGAGCGTGGCGAGGCGGTGAAAGAAACCCATGACGTTGTCTCGACCTCAGGAGGCAGATTGAACCAGGCTGTGCAGCATTGGGACGTGTTCCCCAAGCGCGATATCGATGTCGGCCAGCACGGCTTCGAGCTCATTTAGATCGAGGTTGTCTAGCTCAAGCGCCGACGACAGCACGATGCGTCCGCCCTGAAGCCCGTAGGCCGCGTGCACGAGCGAGCTAGCATTCAGCTCAAGAAGCTTCTTGTAGAGGGGCGCGGCCTTTGCGTCCGACTTGGGCCCCTCCCCCACCACGACCTGGACGAGCAAGACCGGAGGAACCAAGCGCAACGCTACCGGGGGTTGAGTCGGACCCAACGACAACATCAAGGTGCCCCCCTCTGAGCGCTCGTAGCGCCGCTCCAGACGGGTCAACTGAGCCTCGAGATCCTCGCTTGTGCGGATCATGATGGGCCACGCTAGCACCCCCCGCGACCCCAGCTCCAGGCCTAAGACACGCGCCGGAAGGGCGCGCCGTCTCGGCTCAACCGCACGGGGACCACCTCGTCGGGCGGCGGCGCTTCGGGCTGGATGGTGACGTGTTCCAGTCGGAACTCGGCCTTGAGCCGGTCGGCAACGCCGCGACACACCTCTGTCCCGTGCACCCCGCGCGTGAGCGTGACGTGAGCCGTGAGCGCATCGAGCGCCTCCGAGATGCGCCAAACATGAAGGTCGTGAACCGACGCTACGCCAGGCGTGTCCCGAATCGCGGCCTCCACCGCGGCGACGTCCAGATGGGGCGGCGCAGATTCCAGCAAAATGCCGGTTGTTTCGCGGAGCACGCGGTAGCCGCTCAGCATCACGAGCCCGGCGATGACCAGGGAAAGCGCTGGGTCGACTCGTACAAGGCCGAACCAAAGCGCGCAAACCGCCGCGATGATCGCCGCCACCGAGCCGAGCGCGTCGGACAACACATGCAGCAAAGCCGTGCGCACGTTCAGATTTCCTCGGCCGCCGCGGGCCAGAATCAACGCCGCCAGCAGGTTCACGAACAGGCCTGCGGTGGCCGCCATGAGCATCGGCCTGCCGCTGATGGCCACCGGCTGAAAGAAGCGCTCGATGGCCTCACGCACAATCAAGAGCGCGATACCGAAGAGCACGATGCCGTTGACGAACGCTGCCAGCACCTCGGCACGCCGCAGCCCATAGGTCCGCAGCTCAGTGCGCGGCCGCTCCGCGATGCGCTGCGCAATCAGCGCCAGCAGCAGCGCTCCGCTGTCGCCCAGCATGTGACCCGCGTCCGCGAGCAAGGCCAAGCTACCGCTCAGCCACCCCACCACCAGCTCCACGCCCATAAAACTCAAGGTGAGCGCGAGCGCCCAGGTCAGCTGCCGGCCCGGACTGCCATGCCCACCATGGCCATGCCCACCATGGCCATGCCCACCATGGCCTGGGTGCGAGCTTCCTGGCTGAGTCACCCAGGAATGAAAGCTCAGCTTCGGGCCTCCGCCAAGGCTCTTGACGGGGAGCCGCCCACCCAGCCGCGATTTTCCCGCGACTCCAGCGCCAGAACGGCCACAAAAACGCGCGTGTTGCGTGGTCCAAAATCCTAAGTACACTCGGCCATGTTTGACCGGAACCTTCGCGAATGCCTGACGTTCGACGACGTCATGCTGGTCCCCGCGTACAGCGAAGTCCTGCCGGCTGAGGCGGACGTTCGCACCAAGCTCACCCGCACCATCGAGCTCAATATCCCGATCGTGAGCGCGGCGATGGACTCGGTCACCGAGGCCCGAACGGCCATCGCGATGGCGCGCCACGGCGGCATCGGCATCATTCACAAAAACCTGCCCATCGACGAGCAGGCCCACGAGGTCGATCGGGTGAAGCGCGCAGAGAGCGGGATTATTCTCAATCCCGTCACGGTGCGCCCCTCGCAATCCCTGCGCGAGGCGCTGGGCGTGATGCGCGAGCACGAGATCTCCGGGGTGCCGGTCGTCGAAGGCCAGTCGGCGGTGGGCATCCTCACTTCGCGCGACATTCGCTTCGAAAAGAACCTGGACCAGCCGGTGAGCGCCTTGATGACGACCAAGCTCGTCAGCGTCACCCCGGGCTGCAGCGCCGATGAGGCCCGGGAACTGCTCCACCGACACCGAATCGAGAAGCTGCTCGTCGTCGACGAAGGAAAACTCGTCGGGCTCATCACGATCAAGGACTTGCTACAGGCCGAAAGAAACCCGCTGGCGAACAAGGATGAGCGTGGCCGGCTGCGCGTGGGCGCCGCCATCGGGCCTGGCCCGGACCGCGAAATGCGTACGGACGCGCTGCTCGAGGTCGGGGTCGACGTGCTGGTCATCGACACGGCGCACGGTCACCACGTCGGCGTCGTGGAGGCGGTGCGCGAAACGAAGCGTCGCTACCCGCACGTCCAGGTGGTAGGTGGCAACATCGCTACGGCCGAGGCCGCCCAGGCGCTGATCGACGCCGGCGCCGACGCCATCAAGGTCGGGATTGGCCCCGGCAGTATTTGCACCACGCGCATCGTCGCGGGCATCGGTGTCCCGCAGATCACGGCCATCGCCGACTGCGTGGAAGTGGCGGATCGCCACGGAGTGCCGGTGATCGCCGACGGCGGCATCAAGTATTCGGGCGAGGTCACCAAGGCCCTCGCCGCCGGAGCCTCCTGCGTCATGATCGGCTCGCTCTTCGCAGGCACAGACGAAGCACCGGGAGAGATGGTGCTCTACCAAGGCCGAAGCTACAAAGTGTACCGCGGCATGGGTTCACTCGGAGCCATGAAGCGCGGCAGCCGCGATCGCTACGGCCAGAGCGGCACCACCGACGAGAAGCTGGTGCCAGAGGGCATTGAAGGCCGCGTTCCGCACCGCGGCTCGCTTGCCAGCATCCTGGCTCAGCTGGTCGGCGGCCTGCGCGCCGGCATGGGCTATACCGGCAGCAACAGCGTGGCTGCGCTGAAGCAGGGAGCAAAATTCATCCGCATCACCTCCTCGGGCCTGCGCGAGAGCCACGTGCACGACGTCATCATCACCGAGGAAGCGCCCAACTACCGCGTCTAGGCGACCTCAGCGTCCGCTTCACCGGCTAGGGGCGAGCTCGAAATCATAGCCAAAGCCAAGGCTCGCCCCTGCGGTCGTGGCCGAGCCCAGTCCGTGAACGCAGTCGCCCAGCAGCTCATCGCTCAAGCGGCGCCCGAGCGCATTCACGCGGGCCGTAACGCCCGCGCGCGGCGTCAGCATCAGCCGAGCGCCAATGCCGCCACCTAGCTGAAGCGCGGGCGAATCACTGGCGTCGCAAGCGTACGACACCGCGGGAGCCAGCGCCGAGCCAGCGCTGCGCGTTCCAGTGGCCGAGACAGCCTGCACTCCAAAACCGACCTGGAGCCCGACAAACACATCAAGCAACTCCCCTCGATACGGGTAAGCCCGCAGCCCCAGCA
>JANNWK010000437.1:0-1799 GCA_031408355.1 Myxococcales bacterium | reverse complement strand
CGATCGAACGGATCGCGGTGGTGGGTGGGCAAGCGAGGCAGCGCCAGCGCCGCCGCCTCGTCGATCGGGAGCGGCTCGATGAAGTGGCGCGCGCGCTCGCGCGGCACGAAGTCGGCCGGATCCCCGGACAGGGATAGCTTGCCGAGCGAGTGCTTCACCACGATTTCCCAGACCGAGGCAGCGCTGAGGAACACGTCGTTGTCGGGATCGGAGAACAGGGTCCTGGCGTTGGCGGAGAGTCGCTCGTCCCCCCCGACGAGCCACAGAAACGTGCATGTGTCGAGAAGCAGCTTCACGAGCTAGCGACCCTCGAAGGCATCCAGCATGTCGGCAGGGAGCGGCTCGAAGAAGTCGTCCGCCAGGGTGATCTGCCCACGCGCGAGTCCGATGGGGCGACGCTTCGAGGGTCGTCGCGGCAAGGAGCGGAGCTCGGCGACGGGGACGTTGCGCCGGCACACGAGGACGGTCTCCCCCTTCTCGATGCGAGCGAGATAGCTCGAAAGCTGCTCCTTCACCTCGTGAATGTTAGCCTTGATCATAGTCAAATATTAGGTCCTAATCATGGTCATGTCAACGGGAGGCCGAGCCTGATAGCGACTGGCTGGGTGGGTTTGCGCTTCGAGTTCTAGCGGCACACAGCGCTAGAACTCATCAGTGTTGACGATCAACCCGGCCGAATTCTTAGCAGGAGGTGCGGGGGTGAGTGCGGCCTGATCAGGCCCCCGCAGGGCCGCCTCCGGCTTCGTTGGCGACGACGACGTGGGGCCCTTGGCTCCGCCCAACTTGGAGTTCGCCACCTCGGGCGTCCCCAGCAGCAAGCGGTCCGGCACCAGTCCAGAGTCCGTGAAGGCCACGATGTGTTCCTCCAGCTTGCCGCGAAGCGTGAGCCTCACCTTGCGGGTCGTGCCCAGCTTGCCTTCAAGGAATATCTGACCGTTTTCAGGCTTCACCGGGCGGCCGTCGACCGCGACCTCCACTCCGGCAGGGCCGACGGACAGGGCCAGTTGGCGCGAGACGGATGAGGGCGCCGGCGGCAGCGGCGTGGGCGTTGGTGCGGGCGTTCGCAGTTGGGCGGGCAAGGGCTGCTCGGCCTTGGGCTGCGTCGCCCCACCCCGCCCCGCGACGGCGAACAGGCCGGCCGCAGCCAGGCCGGTCCCCAGCAGCGGGAACAAGAGCGCGGGCCGAAGCCGCCGCTTCTTTCTGGCGCTCGCCGCAATGCCGGTGCGCGAGGCTGCTCGCAACATGCCGTCGTCGCTCAGCACAAGGCGCGGCGCCACGTGCGCTCGCAGCGCGCTCGACGCGGACTTGAGCATCTCGGGCAACAGCGTCGCCCCGCCGGGCACAATCTCCAGCAACGCGGCGCGCAACTCGTTGGCGTTTTGATAGCGCTGGCTGAGATCCCGAGACATCGCTCGGTGCACCACCTCCGCCAGTTCGGGCGCGAGCCAAGGTGCCCGGTCTTGAACGAGCGGCAGATCCTCCAGCAGGATGCTGGCCATGAGTTCGCCGACCGAAGTCGCGTCCGTGTACGGCGTGCCGCCCGTCAATAGCTCCCACAACACCACGCCCAATGACCACACGTCACTTCTAGCGTCGATGCCCAGCGCGCTCCGGCATTGCTCGGGCGACATGTACAGGGGAGTGCCGAGCAGGGCGCCGGTGCGGGTGAGCCCCGGCGACGTTTCGTGGGCGTTCTCCAGCTTGACTTTGGCCAGGCCAAAATCCAAGATTTTCACGACCAGATCCCCCGAATCCCGGGGCGAAAGGTAGAGATTGGCGGGCTTGATGTCGCGATGCAC
>JANNWK010000436.1:0-1851 GCA_031408355.1 Myxococcales bacterium | reverse complement strand
CGCGGCGCGCAAAACCGCAGAAGCCGCCACCGGCGATGCGGCGCTCGGGAAGTGGCGCGCAGCTGCAGCCCAGGCCGCACTCGCCGACAGCGAGGCTGGCACCCGTCTGCTGACGGACGCGCTCAAAACGCCTGCCAACTTGCCGACCGGCGATGGCGAAGCGCTGACTGCCCCCGTGGTCACCGACTTCCACGTCATCGGTCCGTTTGCCAATCCGGATTTCATCGCTTACAGCAAGCCGCCGGTGAATCCTGAAAAGATCGACCTGAACAACCACGTGCAGAACAAACGCTGGACCCGTCCCGGCAAGGAAGCTTACCGCGACGGCATTTTGAACTTGAGTGGGCTCTACAACGCCAACGACAGCGTCGCGTTCGCCTACCGCGCCATCGCGGTGGCCGTGGCTGGTGACGGCGAACTGCTGATCGGTTCGGATGACGGGCTGACGGTATGGTTCAACGGCAAGAAGGTGCACGAGGATCGCGAGAATCGCGCCGTTACTCCTGGCCAGATCCGCATTCCGGTGAAGTTCACCGCCGGCACTAACCGCATCCTGTGCATGATTCAAAACGGCAGTGGCGACTGGGGTCTGCACCTGCGCATCGGCGGCGCCGCCACCGGCAGCCGGGGGCTGGCCGAAATTCTGGCGATGATCGAGCAAAACGAACGTCGTCCGCGTGCGGCAGAAGCGCTGTTGGAGATGATCGGCGGCGAGGTTGGCTCGGACCGCGCCGAAGATGCCGCTGCGCTTACGCGCCTTGGCCTGCGTGCGCTCAACGATGCGCCGGCGGTCCAGGCCGCGATGGTCCGCCGTCTGATCGATGAACGCCGCGACCGTCCGCGTTTGCTCAAGGACGCGAGCGGTCCGGTACGGTGGTTGTTGGCGGCCAGTGAACGGCGCAGCTTTGTCGGTCGTGACGATCTGGTGCGCACGCTGCCGCCGCTGGCGGCGCGCCAGTTGCTCGATGTCGGCGATACCGCCGGCGCTGCCACCGTGCTGACGCGCCAGAGCGGCACCAGCCTGGACGCCGACGTGCGTCGCACCGCCGCTATGGCGTTGGCCGATCTCTATCGGCTGGCGGGTTATCCGCAGGAAGCCGCTGAACGGTACAAACGCCTGGAACAACGCCCGGATCTCAGCGATGATCAACGTCAGGCGCTGCGCGATGGCCTGCAACGCGTGCGCGGCGCGCGCGCCGACGGCGCGGCTTTTCCGGTGTCGCTCGACGCCAACACCTTGATCGCCACCGGCGATCGTGCGCTGAGCGGCGGCGACGCCGCACGGGCGCTGCGTTCCTACCAGCGTGCCATCGACCAGTACGGTGACGCGTTGCTCAAGCGCGATGATCGCACGTTGGTCGGCGTCGCCGCGCTGGTCGGTGAAAAGCTGCGTGGCCTCGACGCCGCCGGCCAAGAAGCCTACCGCAAACTCGCTGATCGTCGTGCTGACGAAGCCCTCGCGCGTGCCGGCGGTGATCCCACCGCGCTCGGCGAGGTCGCCGCAGCGTATCCCGCAACTGGCGCAGCGGCGTCGGCGTTGCTGCGTATCGCCGACCTCGCGCTCGAAGCTGGCCACGGCAATCGCGCCATCGCTGCGCTCGCCGCGTTGTCGGCTGGCAGCGACCGTAAACTGGGAGTGCAACTGGCCGCGCGGCGCGCCTTCGCGCTGGAACTGACCGGTGAGCGCGTCGCCGCTGAAGCCGCCTATGACGCGCTGGCCAAGGATTATGCCGACATGCCGTTGCTGGTCGGTGGGGCAGAGCGGCCGACCAAACAATTTGTTGCTGAACGGAAATCCGCGCTCGCCGCCCGCAGCGGACAATACGACTGGCCGACCGCTGGTGGTTCTTC
>JANNWK010000435.1:0-10472 GCA_031408355.1 Myxococcales bacterium | reverse complement strand
GCCCGTGACCAGCAGCACGGTGTCGTCCCAGCGGCCGCGCTCGCGCAGGCCTGCAAACAGTCGTCCCAGCTGACTATCCACATGCCAGATCTCTGCGTCGTAGAGGGACTGCTCGTCGGAGCCGAACACGGGCGCAAGCGGCGGCTGCTGGTACAGGAAGTGGGGCTCGAACAGGTGCAGCCACAAGAAGAAGGGGCGCTTCGGACCATCAAGATAGCCGAGCGCCTTGTCGACCTGTTCGGCCGCCGGAAACCCCGACATGGTGCCGCCGCGATAGGCAAGCGGGGTAGACGTATCGTAGTGACGAAAGCCGCGCTCGAACCCGGCGTTCTCAGCGGCCGTGAAGGCCGCAAAATCCGCCAGCACGGCGATCGTCTCGTAACCGCGCGCGCTCAGTAATTCGGGCAACCACGGCGTCCGGGGACCGATGCGGCGCATGCGCTTCTCGCGCGCCTGCGGCTGCCAGTCGATCTCCGAGGGCGCGTACGAGCTAAACAGCGACGCCAGCGAGAGCCGCGTCATTGGGGCCGAAGCGTACATGCGCTCGAAGACCAAGGCCTCCTTGGCGAGCGCGCGCAGTTGAGGGGTGGTGTCGCGCTTGGAGGCGCGGCCGAACGAGACATGATCGTGTCGCAGCGTCTCGACCGTGACCACCACGATACTGAGATCTTTGAGTGAGCCGTGCGCTTGAGCGCCCCAGCTCGGACGCGCGGGCACCGAGGCATCACCCGCGTCGCCACCGACACAATTGTTGTCGAGGCCGTCGCCAGGGATTTCGCGGGCCCCCGGATGGACCTCCGGAGCCCACGCTGCGCAGTCCCCCCCCCCGAGCAAGCTGGAGTAGCCGTCGCGGTCCCAGTCGCTGAGGCGCTGTCCGAGCGTCACCGTGTAGCGCGACCAAGCGCCACGGCTAGCCACACTGGCTGCCGCCGACGGAGCGGCGACGAGCAGCGCGCACCAACCCGCGGCGGCCAGACCGAAGAGACCCCACAGCACGCGCCGTCTCAAGCTTCGGACCCAGACCGAGGCGTCCGCGGCGGCGAAACAAAGCAGGAATGCGAGCGGCGACGCCCAAAGCCTGCCATCCAACTGCACGAGGCCCGGGTAGCTTGCCGCGACGAGCAGGCTTGCGACGGCGAGAGCGAGCAGTACACCCAGCGCAAGCGCGAACCTTGTCCGCCGCTCGGGCCACCGGCGCAGATAACCTGCGATGACCCAGCCAAGCCAAGCGCAACCCAGCGCGCTCGTGGCCGCGGCAAGTGCCACCAGCACCGCCGCAAGCTCGGTATTCCGAAACCTCGAGGAGCCTAAGGCGGCGCCGTAGACCGAGGCCAGGAAGCATGGCGTTAGCAGCAGCAGGCTGGCAGCTACCTGGGGGTGACGCCGCCAGCGTTCGCGCAACAAATCGCGTACGGAATCGCCTTGCACGGTCGCCGCGAGCAGCCACCCCAGGAGCAACGCAGCCAGCACAGCCGGCCACGCCCACAAGCCCACTGCCCACACGGCGCCCAGGGCAGCTTCCACTGGCTCTGCGGGTACGCCAGCGAACGCGACCAGGCCCGCTTCCACGAGCACCGCCGCGGTCACGGGCAGCGCCGCCAGCGTCAGACTTCCAGAGGCGCGGGGCGTCACCCGCTTGTTCCTACCCCAACTCCCGAAGAAGCGACACTCCGCGCCGACCGCAGACAAGCTAGACTGGCGCCATGATCTCCAGGCGCTTGCTGTGCGGGCTGCTCTTCACGCCGGCGCTGGTCAACTGCTCGAGCAGCGCGAGCAGCGACGGAGCCCCCGCGGGGGCGGGCGGCACAGGCAACGCCAACCAGGGCGGCAGCCCGGGTACGGCGGGATCGAGCCTTGGGCAAGCCGGCAGCTCGATTGCCGTCGCCGCCAACGCTGGGACCGGCGGAGCCGCGAGCAGCACGGGCGCGCTCTCGCTTGGCCTGTACAACGTCGTGACGGCGCGACTCGAGCCAGGCTTCGAACCGCTCGGCAGCGTGCTTGAACGCGTTGAGCTCCCGCCACGCTTCACCCTGCTAGCGAAGGTACCCGAACAAACGAAGTCAGTGCGCTTCAGCCTCGACGCGAGCGACCACATCGACTCACAAGCGCCCTTTCACCTCACTGAGGACACGGGCGGCGAAGCGTCTGCCTGGTCGGTGGCTTTCGGCGAGCACGAAATCACAGTGGTGGCCTTCGCCGACGAGGGTGCTCAGGGCGCCACGCTCGCGACCTTCACGCAGAAGCTGGAGCTCAAGGGCACGGGCATGGATGCGCTCTTCGTGCCGACCGACGAAGCCACGCAAACCCAATGGCTGAACGCGCACTTGAACGAAGTGATGGTCGCCAAGACCTTCACCGGCACGGTCGGCTCTCTGCCCTATCGACTCTACACGCCACCGCAATACGACGCCGCCGTCGCCTATCCCCTGCTGGTGTTTCTTCACGGGCGGGGGGACCGCGGCACCGACAACCGCGCCAGCACCTACGCAAGCCAGTTGTTTCACGGCCCCCGCTCGATCGTCTCGCCGAACGGTCAAGCCGAGTTCCCGTCGTTCGTGCTCGTGCCGCAATGCAGCGACATGCCCAGCAATCAGGAGTGGGCGCGCTGGGTGGGCAATCTGGGCTCGAACGGCTCCTATCAGCAGGCCCCCGAGCCGTGGCCCTCGGCGCTACTGGTCAAGGAACTGATCGAGTCCCTTCAGGCCAGCCAGTCCATCGAGCAGCGCCGAACGTACCTCACCGGCGAGTCCATGGGCGGCTTTGGCACCTGGGAGTTCACGGCTCGCTGGCCCGGGCTATTCGGCGCGGGAGTGCCAATGGCCGGCTACTCCGATCCCAGCCAGGTAGGCAAGCTGCTCAAGATCCCGTTCTGGGTCTTCCACGGCGACGCGGACCAGTCGAACCCTGTCGCGGGCTCACGCGCCATGAGCCGAGCCATCAACGACGCGGGCGGCTCGGCCCAGTACACCGAATACCCCGGCGTCGATCACGGCGGAACCTTCCGCCGCGCGTGGACCGAAGAACCCGAGCTCTTGCCCTGGATCTACTCGCAGCGTGTAGCTCCCTGAGCGGCTAATCGCGCGACGAAATGAACAGGCGCAGCACGTACCAGAACATCAGCGTGACGGAGGCGAACAGCTCGAGAGCAGCGCCGACGTAGCGGTCCTCAGGGAAATGATGCACGACGTTCGAAGTGTCGTAGAGGATGGCGACGCCGGCGAACACGACCATCGCCACCGAGAAGAACGTGCCCAGCTGAAAACCGAAGATGACTCCGCCGGCAATCAGCAACATGGCGCCGATCCCGCCCCACATCAGCGCGCCACGCAGGAACGAGAAGTCTTTGCGGGTGTGCAGGGCAATCCCGGTCAGCCCAGCAAACCCGAGGATCGTCACCAGGCCCGCGCTCGAGATCGCGCCCGGGGCAACCTGATTGGCCATGACCAATAGCGGCAGGAAGATCAACGCCTGGATGAGGACGTAGCCAGCTAGCGCCGCGTACTGAGCGGGCAACGAGCGCGCCGTGTGGGCCGCGCGACTCGCCACCCACCCCGCCACCATGAAGCCACCAAGGATGAACAGCCAGCTAATGCTGAGCATCGCGCCGACGATGACCTGCGCCAAGCCGGTTGCGAAGAGCGCGAACTCGATGGCGGCAAACGCGACAATCGCGCCGAACAGGTGGTTGTAGGTGCGCGCGATGAAACGACCCCTGGCCTCGACCGGATCGTAGGCAGAGCGCACGGCTTGGTTTCCATATCCCGATCCCGTTTGCATTCGCGGCGTCCTTTGGCTGGGCCCAAGGGCAGGCCCGAGCGCATAGGCTAGCGCATTTCGGCCGCTTGCGCCCTCTTGGCCGACGGCGCATTCTGACCCTATGCGCGCTTCATGGCTCACGGTTGTACCCCTTTGCGCCGGCGTGGCCTGCGGCGGCACGAGCAAGAGCGACGACGCCGTCACGGCGGGGGCAGCAGGCAAGAGTTCTGCCGGCTCGAGTTCGGGTGGCTCGAAGACCGGAGGCGCAGGCTCGGGCGGTGCAAGTTCGGCCGGCGCCGGCAGTGGGGGCACGGCGGGCTCCGGATGCCCCGCCGAGCCTCCGCGAGCGGGCACCCGGTGCGAACCCACCTCCGCAGGCCCCGGCTTCGGCGCCTTTGCCGACTGCTCTTGGGGCGACGATCCGCGCCCGCACTGCCGGACTACTGCGCTTTGCGTGGAGCGAAGCTGGGTCGTGAGCGAACCCGCCGGGGAGTGCGCCGACCCGCCGTTGCCCGAGGCGTGTCCGGAAGCGCCGCAGCCGGCGGGCACGGTTTGCGCCGAGGCCGGGCTCGCCTGCTGGTACGCGACCGGGACGGTCTGTTCGTGCAGCCCCTGCGCCGGTGGATCGGAGTACCCGCTTTGCCAAACGCTCGATGTGCCCGAGTGGGCGTGCACCCAGCCTGCTCAGGGTTGTGAGAGCCCACTGCCACAGGCCGGGGACAGCTGCGAAACTCCTGGCCTGCAGTGCGGCCTCAGCTGCGAGTTGCCGATTACCTGCAGCGACGGTACCTGGCAGTGGGGACAAGGGATGTGCCCGATCTGCGCGGCTCCAGATACTCCGATAGCCACACCCTCGGGCGATCGACCCATCGCGGAGCTCAAGCTGGGCGATCTCGTGTACAGCGTCGACGGCAACGCGATCGTAGCGGTGCCGCTCGCTCGGGTCGGCAGCACGCCGGTCGTCGAGCACAAGGTCGTCCGCCTGGTGCTCGCGAGCGGTACCGTCCTCGAAATCAGCCCCGGACATCCCGCGGCCGACGGCCGGCCACTTTCGTCGTTGGTAAGTGGGGATCGGCTGGACGAGCAGAACACGGTCAGCTCGTCCGAGCTGGTTCCCTACCGGCATTCGCGGACCTACGACATCCTGCCCGCCTCGAGCACCGGGACTTACTTCGCTGGCGGCGCCCTGCTGGGCAGCACGCTCGCCCCGCTTGCGCCGTTTCCCTAAGGAATTCGCGCTTTCACGGGGCACGGAAAGCCCGCTGGCCTGTGGACAACTGCGAGGTCGAATCGACTCTTGTCGCCCGGGCGGTTTGTGGCTCAATGGCCGTCCGCCGTGCCTCGCCGAAGCGTCAAACCGCCTGTCCCCGCACGTCGCCTTCCGGCGCGCCGGGCGAAGCCGCAGCCCTGGGCAGACCTAGCCGAGAGCAAGCTGCTCCAATTGCGACTGTGCGATCTCAAGCTGACGATCGCCGGGACGGAGCTCGAACAGCGCACGCGACTGCTCGCCGCTGAACTGGCCGACCGCGGCTTGCGCTTCAAGCCTCACGTCTGGCTCTCGACCGAATGGTTCTCGCCCGACGGGGTGCCGGGCTTCGCTATTCCCTTCTACCTCGCTCACCCACGCCTGATGGAGCTCGAGCAGCGCCAGATGCGCGAAGTCGAGGGAGGGACAGCCCGCTCTTGCATGCAGCTCATGCGGCACGAAGCCGCGCACGCGCTCGACAATGCCTACGGCCTGCATCGGCGGCGCGACTGGCGCGAGGTCTTCGGGCGCTTCGGTAGCGACTACGTGACTCACTACCAGCCGAAGCCCTTCAGCAAGCGGTTTGTTCGTCACCTGGATCTCTGGTACGCGCAGAGCCACCCGGCGGAGGACTTTGCCGAGACGTTTGCGGTCTGGCTCGATCCCAGCTCGCGCTGGCAGAGCCGCTATCGGGACTGGCCGGCGCTCACCAAGCTCAAGTACATAGACGACCTGATGGCCACCATCGAGGGGAAAAAACCCACGCGGCTTGGCCGCGAACGGGTCGAAGACATCGCCGACCTGACGGGCACGCTGGGCGACTATTATCTGGCCAAACGTAGCCGCTATCGGCTCGCGCTGCGCGAAACCTACGACCGCGACCTCCGTCGGCTCTTCTCCGAACCGAGCGGTGGAGCGAACGAGCGGCGCGCCGCGTCATTTCTACGGGAAGTGCGCCCGGAGATCCGAAAACTGGTCTCCCTCTCCACCGGCGAGTATCAATACGCTGTTGATCGAGTTTTGTCGGAGATCATTCAACGTGTCGATGAGCTCGGCTTGATCGTCAGTGCTCGGGCGCCGTATCTGAAGCGCGACGCGACCCTGCTGCTCGCTACCCAGACGCTCAAGTACTTGAATCGCGGGCACCATCACTTTCCTCGATGAGAAAGAAGCTCAAAGTTCTGGTCCTGATGCACGAGGATCTCGTGCCGCCCCTGGACATCGCGGGCCTTTCGGACAAGCAGGTCGCGGAGTACCGAACGGAATGGGACGTGATAGCCGGGCTCGAGGAGCTGGGGCACGAGGTGCACCGGCTCGGCGTTGGCAGCGATCTTGGGCCCATTCGTCAGGCGTTCGCAGAGCTTTCGCCGGACATCGCCTTTAACCTGTTGGTTCATTTTCACGGCGTGGCGGTCTACGACCAGCACGTGGTGAGTTACCTTGAGCTCCTACGCAAGCGCTACACGGGCTGCAGTCCGCGCGGGCTGATGCTGGCGCGCGACAAGGCGCTCTCCAAGGAGCTACTCGCGTTTCATCGCATCCGCGTGCCTCGCCACGCCGTGTTTCCGCTCGGGCGGAAGGCCCGCCGGCCGCGCAAGCTGACCTTCCCGCTAGTCGTGAAATCGCTCTCCGAAGAAGCGTCGCTCGGGATTTCCCAGGCGTCGCTGGTGACCAGCGACGAGAAGCTCGCGGAACGCGTGCTGTTTATGCACGAGACGTTCGGCGTCGACGTCATTGCGGAGGAGTACATCGAAGGGCGCGAGCTGTACGTGGGCGTGGTGGGCAACCGCCGCCTGCACGCCTTCCCGGTTTGGGAGCTCATCCTGGATCAGCTTCCGGACAAGGCGCCCCGCATCGCGACCCGCAAAGTAAAATGGGATCTGGCCTACCAGAAGAAGTACCACATCGACACGCAGGCGGCGACCGACCTCCCCCCCGGCACGGCCGAGCACATCAATACGATGTGCACGCGCATCTACCGAGTGCTCAAGATGAGCGGCTACGCGCGGATCGATCTGCGCCTGGCAGCGGATGGTAAAGTCTACGTGCTCGAAGCCAATCCGAACCCCGATCTCCAGCGCGGCGAAGACTTTGCCCAAAGCGCCTTGGCCGAAGGCGTTGAGTACCCGGTGCTGGTGCAGCGGATCGTGAACCTCGGGCTGAGCTACCAGGCGGAGTGGGATACGGCGGACGCCTAGTTGAGGGGCAACGCGGAGGAAGTTCGCGCGATCACGATGGGCTCGGTCCGACCGAGCGCTATCGGGGCCCCTTGCCCGGTAAATCCACCATAGAGTTCCTCGCTTCCAGGACGTTCGAGCAGCTCGAACGTCAAGCTATAGAGGTAGCCCTCCTTCCAGAGCGTGCGCGGCATCGGACTCTGCAGGCCGACCTCGCGAGGTTGCGAGTCGCGCGGGACCAAAGACCAGCTGAGCGCCAAGCGCACGCGAGAGAACACCCTGAACTTCTGAGCGTGCGCCGCCGGTCCGGAGGCCCTGAACAGCATCCGCAACGTGCGTCGCTCGCGTAGGACACCGAGTAGCTGCGTGCCATCGGCGTAGTCAGTGGCGGGATTTTGATCGGCACCACGCAGCAGCGCTGCCAGTCGCGACGTGGCCAGCCCAGCCTCCCCTTGGGCGACAGCGAGATTGTGCAAGATGCGCTGGTCTTCAAAGTCCCTCGCTGGGGCGCCCCCCGGTGGCGGGTTCGGCTGTCCTAAATGCTCGCGTAGTTCCCAAGTATGAAGCGCGCTCGGCTCGACGCTGTAAATGTCGTGCAAGCCGGCCCGCCAATAGCGCTCCCAACCCGTCGCGGCCCGTTGCCTCAGCGCAAAGCCGTGCAGACTGCCGGGCGGCCTGCCCCGGTCAAACGCCCAGAACGGGCCGACCACGTCCGCCCGGAAAGAAGCCGCCAGTCCCAGCAGCTCCGCGCGCTCGGCAAACCGCGCATCCAGAAGGTAGAAGCGATCGGGCCCGCGGCTGGGCTGGGAAGGCGCCGGACCCGGCCGGAGCGGACGTCCCAGCGACCAACTCATCCAAAATGAAGGCTTCATGCTTGGATGAAGCTGTGCGCCGCTGCCTTCCGGCACGCGCGCCGAAAGCCAGTCCATGAACGCGACCTTGTCTTTATCCGAGTGGATCAAGAGCCCGTGCTGGTCGAAGCGACCGCCGGTGAGGCGAGCATACACGAGCGCAGCAACGCCATCGCGCGCGATGAAGCCGGATGGCAGGAGGCCAAGCACGAGCGCCGCGATCTGCGAACGCGTCCCACTGGGCGCCCCAAAAATGCGGACGCCCACTCGCCCTCCCTGCCAATCCGCGAGCTGCCGCAAAGTTTCGGCCAGGGCGCCCAGCGAAAGCGCGTAGTAGGGCGCAAAATAGTGTGACCAGAACACGTGGACATCCGCGCCGTTCTTGAACACGAGGTAGTGAAAGACCGCCGCCCCCAAGAGCGCCGGCACGCACCACTCCAGCGAACGCCGCAGAAATAGCACGCGCGCCAGCAGCACGGGGAGCATGAGCTTGCCGAGCAACACAGCCGGCCAAGTGAACGAAAGTTCGATCCAGTAGCGGCGGCTCGCGAGCACCTTTGAGATAGACTCCTCAGCTCCCGCCGAACGCGATGAGCCCGCGCGCAGGAACTCAGCCAGTTGCCCGAGCCACGCGAACCACGCCACTTGAAGCCCCACCGTGAGCAGGGCCAAAAGGCCACCCAGCACGAGCAAACGCTTGAGCTGGGTCGGAAAGGCTGTCCCGAAGCGGCTCGGAAAGATCAGACCGGTGGTGAGTCCACCCAGCCAGAGGAGCGTGAAGGCGAACGCTGGCCAGTCCATCCCGCACGCGAACACGATCGCAGCCAGCCCGAGCCACAGAAAGCCACGCCGGCCCCCCTGCAGCAGCCGCACGGACGACCAGGCGAGCAGCAACATGCCGAAGATGGCCGGCACCTCGAGGTTGCTCAGGTTGCAGAATGCGAGCGAGATCGGCAGGGTCACGAAAGCAACGACCGCGACCGCCCCGCTCACCGGGCTCCACAGGGCGCGCCCCAAGCCGTACAGCAGCGGCACGCTTAGGCCACTCAGCAGCACCGCAGGCAGGCGCACCACCCAGTCGTGGTGCCCGAGGAGTCCGACGAAGCCGGTCATGAGCCAATAGAAGCCCCACGGGTGATGGCAGTAGATCTCGCCTGACGTCGGCGCCAGGAGCAGGTGCCGGGTCGGCACAGGTCCGAACACGTGAAACTTGAGGCTATTTTCGGCCGCCACTCCGAAGGAGGGCCCCGCCGCGTAGTGCCCAGCGCCGAACGGCCCGGTGAGTTCCCAGCATGCTACGGCCACAAACCACAGGCCCGCCACGCCAACGATGACCCGACAGGCCAGCTCCACCCGCGCCGACACTTCGCGCAAGCCGACTAGCCCACGAGCTCGGAGCGCTCGTAAATTTCGAAATCCTCGATCTCGCGCACCTTGTTGTACTGCGCGTCTATCAGCAGCTTGAGTTCAGGAAACGCCGGAAGCTCGTCGCGTGAGTCGAGGGGGCTGCCCGTGACGGAGGGGAAAACATCGCGCCGCTGCACCACGACAAGCTTCGGGCGCTGGCGTGAGAGATCCTTGAGCAACTCGCGCCGGGAGTAGTCGCGCTCCCAAGGGGTGCGCTGGGGCACGTTGTAGATCCATCGGCTCGCGAGCGGCCTTTCCGCCAGAAAGTAGACCGACGGTTCGAAGCCCCAAATGAAGATGGGATCCGAGCTGCCCGAACGCGAGCGGATCTCCAATGCAAGCTGACGATCGGCGTCGAGGTTGTAGTCCGCAACGTACGAAAGCTCGCGATCCAGATCGGAGCGACTGAGCAGCGGCGCCCGGCGCAGCAGGAAGGATAGGCGAATGGACGAGCGCTCCCAGAAGCCTTGCGGCAAGTCGCGAGCGGCGTCGCGCATCGAGATGGCGACGCCCACAAAGGACGCGAACGCCAGCACGCTGCCCGGGCCCGCCACCAAGCAACGTCGGAAGAGCTTGTAGAGCCCAAGCCCCGCGACAAAGCTGATGAGGAGCAGGGTCGCCGCGTAGTGGTAGGGGAAGAACTTCCCCTGCATCGCAATGCCAGCCACTTGGATCGCTATCACCCCGAGGACCAGGAAGATGCCTTCACGCTCCCTGGCGTGCATGGGCGAAATCGCGATGGCGGCGATCACACCAAAGGCCACGAGCGCGGAGAACTTGAAAAAGGCCTCCTCTAGCGCGTGGTACAGCATCCCGGGCGCATGAGCCTCGCTCCAGTTGAGCTTGGTATAGCCCGGCACGAAGTCGCGAAAGGTCCACCAAAACGCTGGCCAGGCGCCGCCCCAAGCCAGCCAGAGCGCCACGAGCCCGAGAGGCAGCGCGAAGCCGAGCCCGAGCAGGCCCGCGTAGCGCAGCAGCTGAGGCCGGCCGGCGCCGCGGCCCTGTTCGCGCGTGAGCACGTACGCCCCGCACACC
>JANNWK010000434.1:0-5008 GCA_031408355.1 Myxococcales bacterium | reverse complement strand
TTCCCTCCCCGCACGCGGGCGTAAGAAGCAGGGAGACCACAACCACCAGACGCTTCGTCGTTGCCATGCAGCCCGCTCAAGCAACAGACGTACCAGTCGCAAGTTTCCGTGCTGTCCAGAACTCTGTGCCGTCGGTGCTCTTGGAGCCGTGTTTGAGCGCGCAGGGGTCGCGTTTCTGACGAGATGCGCGGACCGGGTGTGCGGACTCGCACGTGCCGGTTCGCACATTCTCGTGCCACTGCAGCAAACAAGCTCGATTGGCTGAGCCACTAAGAAGCGCACCCGCTACTGCGAGGTTCCCGGCCCCGGTCGCCGGAGAAGCGTTCTTCTGAAATTGCCCTGGCTCGCCTCGCGAGGTAGCGCGGGTCTGTCAGAGTTGCTCCCCGCTCGATTGCCTTCGTCGCACCGCGAGCGCGATGCCAATCATCAGCCCGACGAGGCCGCTGTCAGAAAGTGGGGCGGCGGGTACGGCGCAGCCGCAGCCTGCGGCGGCGCCCGGCAAGGGGCTTGGCTGAGCGTTGGCATTCGTCGGCGCACCCGCATTGGGACTGGGACCCGGGGGACTCGAATCGGGCTGACTCGGCATCGAATCAGGATTGGGAAGCTGCGGCATCGCACCGCCTGCTCTCTGCCCGGGATCCACCGCGGGTCCAGGAGGGACGATGGGCGGGGTGACCAGGCTGGTCTGTTGAGGCACGATGCGAAGCAGCTGAACTTCATCATCAGCAACCAGCGGGAGCCCACCGCCAGCGAAGCTCACGTCTTCCCAGACGGTGCCATGATTCGGCTTCAACCGCTGGATGCTCTTTACGGGAGTCGTGAGTTCAAGCTGAATGGCTTGCGGCGAAGGATTGAGCACGACCAGATCGAGAGGATGCCAAATCGGCTTGCCGGACCAGAACGCAAGATAGAAGTCTCCGTTGCGTTTTTGGAGCAACAACGTTTGGACGTCTTGAGTATCGCCCGTTAGTTGGTAGTTCAACTCTTCGGCTTGAAACTCAGGGCCTCGATCGGAAAGGACCGAGATCAAGTTCTTGAGCGCGGTGAACGCAGGCTTGGGTTGGCCATCACTCTGCAGCAGGCCGAAATTGCCTTCGCGATCGCTGGGCTTGTCGAACTGGTCGATGAGCTCGTACGAATAGCTCCGAACCAGGCCATAGCCGTAGTGATACAAGAACATCGCCGGCAGGTACTTGGCCGCGACGTCTTTCGGGGTACCCCAGTGATTCGTGTCTCCGACCACGTTGTGATACCCGCACTCGGAGACGATGAATGGTTTATCCCCCGTGACGGGGCGGTAGCGATTGATGATCACTTCGAGCTTCTTGAAGTCTGCTCCCGTCGCCGAAGGTGGCCAGCCAGCGTAGTACCAGTGGAAGTTGCCAACTTCCATGTACGCGCTCTGGTCGCCGAGCTTGGGGTAGTCGTCCTTGCGATGGTCGACCAGCGACGGTCCGGCCACCGTGATGGTCTGGAACTTTGGGTCGTTCTGAATGAGCGACCACAGCATGCGCGTATGGCTGGCAAGCTCGGTGGGCCACTCGGGACCCCCAAACAAGTCGTACTCGTTTGGACCCTCGACCGCGAAAACCGCTTCGGGACCGAGCCGCTCCAGCCACCCTGCGATGTTTGGCGGGGTCATGTTGATCTGGGTAATGAGTAGAAAGCGGAACCCCATACCGGCCAGGCGCTTTTGCAAGGCCTCCATTGCGGGAGCGTCATTTCGCATGTGATCGCGCAAATGACGAATCCCGAGCTCCTGGAGCCGCGGAATGATCACGTCCTCTACCTTGCTGTAGGCTGTATCGGTGTGGCCGAAGTGCGTGTTGACTCCGATTGAGTCGACGAGCCCATCCGCCGGTTTGGCTGGCGCTGCCAAAGCACTGGGCGCCACCAAACTGCCCAAGAGCGCGACTGATGCGAGCCAGCCGTGTCGGCGGCCGTATGAAGCAATTGATCTCATGTTCGGTTCGCTTTCGAGCCAGAAAATAATTGGCACCGCGGCCCCTGAAGTGGCTTAGGCGGTGGCCAGTCGGTCCAGGGTTCCGGTAAGATCGATCGTCGCGCCGCTCTTGGTGGCGACGACGCTCGTTTCGCCAATCTGGTTGTGGGAGAGACCCAAGGCCTTCACGAGCGACACCATCAGCTTGTTGTGCGGCGGGCCGAGCGTCGCCTTCAGTTGACCTTCCCAAATCTCGCGTCTCGGGAGAGCGGGTGTGTCTTGATTCGGCGCGTAGCGGAGGTAGCGACCGAGCTTGAAGTAGTTGCCAACGTTGCCGAACAGGACGTAAGGCATCATGTGAAAGCCGTGTCGCCCTGTGGCGATCTCGTGGAACCATGCCACGACGGTGTTGTCGAGCATGGTGCCGGTGCCCTCGGGCACACCACCAAGACGACTGAGCAGATCCGCGATCACGCTGGCGTGGACTGCGTTGCCGCGAGCAATGACATCGGCCGAGTTCGGGTGAACCTCGTTGAACATGTCGTGGTAGTACTCGTTGTGCAGGTCGACGCCCGCCGCGGCTCCGATGAGGCTGTTGGTGACCGGCCCCATTTGCAACGTCACGACGGGGGTGAGGTTGCAGGCGAGGGCGGCCGTTGCAAGCTCGTTCATTTGCTTTCCGGAGGCAATGAAGTCCGGGGCACCCATGATTGGCGGCAGTGTAGGACGGGTGCAATCGGGCCGTGAGACTCCCGAAAGCCTGTGCGCGAGATCACGCATCATGTCGCGATGGAGCTCGAGCTTGCGACGATCCTCGCCCGATAAACGGAGCGCTGCAGCCTCGAACTGACTGCCCGTCAGCTCGAGGACTGCCGCTTCCGCACTACGAACACGGTCGAGGTCGGTCGGTGTCATGGGCGGCGTGGTGGCCAGCTTCGGAAATAGCCGATCGAGCGCGCGTGAAGCAGAGAGCTCCGCCGGAAGGCCAGCTCCGCGTGCCGCCCAGATAGCTGGCAGGTATCCGCCGATGCTAAGCTCGAGGCTCTTGAGCTGCCCCGGTTGATACAGGTCTGCGCCCACGATCTGATCGAGCGAAGGTCCGCCGGCGAGTTCGGTCCCCGGCACCATTTTCGAGCCCGTGAGCGCCGTGCACCAACCCCGGTAGTGATCGTTGATGCCCGTCGGGTCTGCCAGTGCGGTCATGTTCGAAAGACCGTCCAGGACCAACATCTGCGATCGATGCCCGTGAAGGGGGCGCAAGATCTCGCTGAAGGAATTGGGATCTGGGTCATCGAGCGGAAACTCCCAGTCGCTCGTCTCGTCGAGCCCGGGACGCCTCATCGACCACCGATCAGGCTGAATACCGCTTTGGCTGAACACTACGATGAGCCGTTTGGGTGGCCCCGGTTCGGCCGCGAGCGCGGAGCCGCCGTGGCGGAACGAGGGGAGAAAATAGGATGCTCCCCCCAAGCCAAAGGCTGCCAAGAGGGTTCGGCGCGCGAGGGCAAGCTCCGATATCGTGCGATTCTTCCGGCTGGGGTCGGTTCGGCTCATTGGTTCACCGGTTCTGTGGTGCGACGCTTTCGAAAGTCGTTGCTCTTCACGATCTCCATCATGTATTCGCGTAGGTTGTAGCCCGCGGAGGCGAAGGCTGTCGTGAAGGCTTGAACACGGCATTCATCCTCACCGTTCGCGTTCTCCCTGCGTCCGAAGGCGAAGCGAAACCCTTGCCGTGCCACGCAGGCTCTGGTCATCGCGCTGCTCGCCAAACGCTCAGCGAGCTCCACGCCGCCCTGGTACGGACCGTCCACGTCAGTGCCAACCAGCGTGCCTGAGGCGTCGACGGCCACGCCGTTGTCGTCAGTACGGAAGCGTCCGATAGCGTCGAAATTCTCGAGTCCGAAGCCCACGCCATCGATGCGAATGTGGCACCCCGCGCAGGTGGCGTCCGAGCTGTGCCTCTCGACACGCTGCCGGTTGGTGCGGATGCTGCCCCCGTCGCTGGGGGGCAACGACCCGCTGACGTCCGGCGGCGGCGGCGGCGGCGGACTGCACAACAGGTTGCCCAGCACGAACACCCCTCGGAGGATGGGGGAGGTGTCGTTGCCATGAGCCAGCGAGGCAAGGAACCAGGATTGCGTCAGCAACCCCGCTCGCTGCGTCGGATCGAGGTCCACCCAAGCGCCGGCTGGATCCGCCGGTGCCGCGACACCATATAGCTCCGCGAGGGGCGTGCTGATGTATGACTTTCTGCTGGTGAGCAGGGCTTCGATCGAATCGGTCGGTTCCCGTGCGACACGGAGCGCGAGCTGTTCGGCCTCGACCGTCATGGCGGTCCTGACGTCTTCGCTCCACAAAGGAAAAAGCGAGGGCACCTTTTCGAGCGTTGCCACCTTGCCAAACTCCAGCCAATCACTCAAGAATTCCGCGAGCCGAACTTCGGCGCGAGGATCCAGTAGCATTCTGCGCGCTTGTGTCTCAACCGCCGACACGGCGCTGAGGCTATTGGACTCGGCCGCCGCAAACAGCTCCTCGTCCGGCATGGTGCCCCAGAGCAAATAGGAGAGTCGCGAGGCGAGCTCGTATCCGGATAGCTCGACGGCGGAGCCGCCTGGCTGTGGGGCTGGCGCATCCTCGAGCCGGTAGAGGAAGGCGGGCGATTGGAGTAGCGCCTGGATGAGAAGCTGAAGCGCGACGTTGAAGTTGTGAGCAGCTCTCTGCGCTTCGAAGAAGCTCGTGAACGTCGAGAGCTCATCGGGAGTGAGCGGCCGGCGGAACGCACGTCGCCCGAACTCGGCCAGGAAGCGAGCCCCACAGGCGCTTTCACCATCGACCGATGGATCGCAAGGCAGCAGCGCCGTAAGTTGCCCCGCGGCCGCGGCAGACAGGCTCCGCGCTGCCATTTGGTATTGCTCAAGCAAGACCGGTGACGGGGTCTGGCTCGCAGCGTCGTTGGTGAACCCTGCTGGTGCCGGGGCGTCACGCAGATCCGGCGACAGCACGCTCAGCCCCGCGAAGAGATCACGCACGGTGTTGTTGTACTCAGCACCCGTCAATCGACGCAGC
>JANNWK010000433.1:0-1590 GCA_031408355.1 Myxococcales bacterium | reverse complement strand
GGGTGGCTCGACCTTGCTTGACGACGGTAGCTTCGATCGCAGCGACTGCTCAGGTGGCTGCAGCTTCGGCTGGAACAGCACCCCCTCCATCGACCAGCTGGTGGTGCAGGCTACCAAGCCCGATACCGCCTACAGCTCGCTACAGTTTGGCGTGCACTGCGGCGGCTCGCGCCCGCAATCGCGAATGATTTACTCCGCGGCGCAGAAGCCACTCGATCCTGAGGTCGACCCCTGGGCGGCCTTCGGACGCCTGTTTGGCGGTCAGCTCCCCGGCAATACGGACCTCGACGCCCTGCGCGCCGAGCGCCGCAGTGTTCTGGACTTAATGTCGGGCGAGGTTGCGGCGCTGCGTCTTAAGGCGCCGGTGGCTGACAGGCCCAAGCTTGACGCTCACCTCGAGTCGATTCGCAATATCGAGCGACGCTTCGATTTGAGCGCAGCCGCCTGTACCCCGCCCGAGGCGCTCAAAGATGGCAAGCTGGACGCCGGCAATCGGGCCAATACCCCCGCCTTGATGGACGGTCAGTTCGATCTGATCGCCGCCGCTCTGGCCTGCGACATGACGCGCGTCGCGAGTTACCAGCATACGGAGGGTGACAACGACAACATGACCTACAGCTGGCTCGGCCACGACACGGGTCACCACGTGATGTCGCACGCCGGCGACAACGACGCAGCCAGCTGGAGCAAGCTGGAGCAGATCCAGACCTGGTACGCGGAAAAGCTTGCTGGCTTGCTTGATCGGCTAGACCAGGTGCCCGAGGGCGGCGGCACCATGCTCGACAACACGCTCGTGGTGTGGGGTACGGAGCTTGGCAAATCCAATAATCACTCCTTTCAGAATACGCCGTTCCTGCTGGCCGGCGGCGGAGCCGGAGCGCTCACGCCGGGCCGCTTCCTGACGTTCCCCGAGGGTACGCAGCACAATCGTCTGCTGGTTTCGATCGGGCAGGCAATGGGCATGCTGGGGCTCGACAAGGTCGGCAACCTCGATCAAGGCAGCGGTCCCTTACCCGGTCTGCTGCTCTGAGCGGCCACGGTGTTCACGGGTGCGGCGCGGAGCAAGCCGGGTCGGCTCGAGCCGCCCAAACAAGCCTCTGCCTCGCGCAAAAATGAGTTCGGAACCGAACTGACTTTCGCGACGCGCGCTCCCCTTGGCGGGCGACTGGGTCCGTCGACGGGCGCGGGCTGTTGGCGGCCGATCGGACGGTGGCAGCTGGCGAGTGCTTTGTCGAACGGAGCGTGGGGCACCGGCTTTGGAGGGCCGAGCGTGTGGTACGCGATGTGCTTCGTGGTGTGAAATGCCGGGTGGACTCAAGCGCCTCGAGGAGCGCAAGGATGAACCGTCGCCAACGTCGTTCAGGGGACTGTCGCAACGCTCTGCCCGGGTGAGCCGTTTCTCGAAAGACTGCCCACCTAGGTCATTGAAGCACGGCGATGCGGCGTGGTCAGGCTTCCGCTCACGTCCCTGGTGCGCCCCCGCAGCGTTTGGTTTGCCTACCCCTCCCACCCAGCAAGGCAGAAAGCATTGCCACTGTTCAGAAGGGCCCCGGCGCATCCCGCTCCTACTCGCTTGACGCACGTTTCTGC
>JANNWK010000432.1:0-5475 GCA_031408355.1 Myxococcales bacterium | reverse complement strand
TCGACGCCGAACTCGTTCGGGTCCTGCAGCGACTGCGCCAGGACCGCGTTAAACCGAGCCAGATCTACCTGTGGTCGGACGCCCCCGACGAGGCCGCGCGACCGCAGCTCACGCGGGCCTTGGCTGAGCGCAAACGCCGCGGCTTGGTCTGGAAATGGAGCTTGATGCGGCCATCGCTAGGCATGGAGGCCGAGTTGCCCAAGCAGGGAGAGCCTGGCTGGCGTTCATCGAAGGCGCATGTCGTGCACGACGCACTCGCGCTGCGCCAAAGGCTCAGACTTGAGCGAGGCCTTCGCATCTTGCGCCAACTCGGGCTCCGCCTGGAACGCCTGGCTCGCTGAAACGCCGAGCTTCGCGGCCTCGGCCGCTCAACGGGCGACGGCCTTGCCGGACGCCTTCGCCCCCGCCTCGATCACCTCGAAATCGCGATCGATCACTGGCTGTCCATCGACGCTGACCTTGGCGTGCCAAGAGCCCGCCGGATCGCTGGGTCGAAAGCTGAGCGGTACGTCCAAGAGACCCAGACCCGGCGTCGCTGTCATCTCGCCGACGCTGGCGGACCGCGGGCCACCCTGGGCGGGAACAGGCAAGGAAATCTCCCAAACCACGGGTACCGGCCGAATCAGAGGTTCGCGAAACGTCAGACGGAACCCGTGCCGCTGGCGCGCAGGGTCCAGCTCCTTGGAGATCAGCTTGAGTTCCTGCACCTGTCCGCCGAAAAACACCCCAAACTCGGCGGATCGTAGCAGGCCTTGCTCCCGACCCCTGCCGCACCCTCCGCTCGCAAGCACGAGCACGAGCACGAAGCCATGCCGGAGCCGGCGCTCCACTCGACTCATGCCACAAGCTCCTTCGCGATCCGCTCGAAGTCGCTGACTCCCAGGCTCTCTCCGCGCGCAGAAAGGTCGATTGCTGCCCTGCTGCCCGCCGCGACAAGGTCGACGCCCCGCTCGCCGAACACGCGAGCCCAAGCGTTCTTGAGTTTCTTGCGGCGTTGCCCGAAAGCGGCGCGCACGACAGCTCGGAACTCTTCCGTCTCCGGCCCCGTGCCGCGAGGCTTCATTGTCACCACGGCCGAGTCCACGTTGGGCTGTGGATAGAACGCGCCGCGCCGAATCACGAAAGCGCGCTGCACCTGAAAAGCACGCTGTGCAAACACGCTCAGCGCCCCGTAGGCTTCGCTGCCAGGAGCCGCGGCGAGGCGATCGGCCACCTCGAGCTGTACCAGAAACACCGCGCGATCAATGCTGGGGGCGCTATGAATCGCCTTCTCGAGCAGTGGCCCCGTGATCTGGAACGGCAGATTGCCGGCCACCACGTGCGGGCGCGGCTTGCCTACGAACTCGGCTGCGAAGTCCACTGCCTTGGCGTCCGCCTCCAGGATTCGAACGTGCTCGGACACCAGCTCCGCCGCGAGTTCCTGTGCGAGCGCGGGCACAAGCTCGCGATCGCGCTCGACCGCGAGTACCCAGGCCACACCGCTTGTCAGCAGCGGCCTCGTCAGCGCCCCGAGACCTGCCCCCAACTCGACGACACTGCCGCCACCCGCCTCGCAAGCCTCAGCGATGCGAGTGGCCAGCCGCTCGTCAGCCAAGAAATTCTGACCGAAGCTGTACTTCGGCCGCAGCCCGTAGCGCTCGAGCAACGCTTTCGGGCTCCGCGTAGGCTCCATGCTTAATGCTTGGACGCGCCTTCGACGACCGCGCCGGCCGAATCCCCGACTGCGTCGTCGGCGAGCGCCGCGTAATTCTCATGCCGCCCCGCGGAGTGATCGGTACGGACGCGCGGCGGAGGTGGGTCACCGTGCAACTCCAGCTGCGTCGCAGCCCAGAGTTCGCGAGCAACCAACTCGGCGTACTCGGGGCTCTGCATGTCGCCGCTGAACTGGTCGAGCTGCTCGTCGACGGCCTTGAGCTCAAGTCGAGTCCGCACCGGATCCACGTCGTCCTTGCGGGTGAACTGATCTGTAAGGAGCAGCGCCTTGTCCGCCGCCACCTCGACGAACCCTGGTCCGACCGCAACCGACTCGCTCTTGCCGTTCTGGATGTAGGTGACGATGCCCGTAGCAAGAGCCGCTAGCAGCGGACGATGCAGGGGCAAGACCCCGAACTCACCGTTCACGCTCGGTGCTGTTAGCTCGTTCACCGCCTCGCGCAGCTTCAGCCCGTCCGGCGTGATGATCTCAAGCGCGATGGTGTCTGCCATATCAAGCCGCCTGCGACTTCAGCTTGGCGGCCGCCTGCTTGGCCTCCTCAATATTGCCAACCATGTAGAAGGCCTGCTCGGGCAGATCGTCGAGCGCGCCCGACAGGATCTCCTTGAAGCCCGCGACGGTCTCCTTCAGCGGCACGTACTTGCCCGAGCGACCCGTAAACTGCTGGGCGACGAAGAACGGCTGCGACAGGAAACGCTCAATCTTACGAGCTCGCGCCACGGTTGCCCGGTCGTCCTCGCTCAGCTCGTCGAGACCAAGGATGGCGATGATGTCTTGCAGATCCTTGTACTTCTGCAAGGTCTGCTGGACCTGCCGAGCGACCGCGTAGTGCTCCTCACCAACGACGTCCGGGGAGAGCATCGTGCTCGTTGAGTCCAGCGGATCCACCGCGGGATAGATGCCCTTCTCGGAGATCGGCCGAGAGAGCACGGTGGTGGCATCCAGGTGCGCGAAGGTGGTGGCGGGCGCGGGGTCGGTGAGGTCATCGGCCGGCACGTAAATCGCCTGAACACTGGTGATAGACCCCTTGTTCGTAGAGGTGATGCGCTCCTGCAGCGCGCCCATCTCCGTAGCAAGCGTTGGCTGATAGCCCACGGCGCTCGGGATGCGGCCGAGTAGCGCCGAGACCTCGCTGCCCGCCTGGGTGAAGCGGAAGATGTTGTCCACGAACAAGAGTACGTCCTGACCCTCCTCGTCGCGGAAGTACTCGGCGCAAGTCAGCGCAGAAAGCGCGACGCGCGCACGGGCGCCGGGCGGCTCATTCATTTGACCGAAGATGAGGGCCGTCTTGCTGAGCACCGGCTCGCCGGTCTCCAGCTTGGACTCCTTCATTTCGAGGAACAAGTCGTTGCCTTCGCGAGTGCGCTCACCCACGCCGGCAAAGCAGCTCACGCCGCCGTGCGCCTTGGCGACGTTGTTGATGAGCTCCTGAATGAAGACCGTCTTGCCGACGCCGGCGCCACCGAATAGCCCGATTTTACCGCCCTTTCGATAGGGAGCAAGTAGATCAATTACCTTGATGCCCGTCTCGAAGACTTCCACCCGGGTGTTTTGGTCCACGAACAACGGAGCGTCACGATGAATGGGCAGCCACTTCTTGGCGTTGACGGGACCCGCTTCGTCCACCGGCTTACCGACCACATTTAGAATCCGACCCAGCACCTCGGGACCGACCGGCATCATGATCGGCGCACCCGTGTCGGTCACTTCATTGCCACGGACCAGTCCCTCGGTCGCATCCATGGCGATCGTGCGCACCACCGATTCCCCCATATGCTGAGAGACCTCGAGGACCAGGTTGTTTTTCTCGCTCGAGATGCTCGCGTTCGAAACCGTGAGCGCGTTGAGAATTCGGGGCAGCTTGCCCGGCGGGAACTCCACATCCACCACCGGCCCAATCACCTGAATGACCTTACCCTTAGCGCTGCCCGTCGTGCTCGTCGTCGTCATTTCGCCTGTAATCCTGCTGGAAGCCTGCAAGCGCCCTGAGCGGGCGCGCGCGCCGCGTCTACCATGCGACCAAATCCCGGGCTAGTGATTCCGCACGCAGCCGCCCGCCCCCGGCCAGTGGGCTCGCACTGGCCCGCCGAGGCGCCGCGATAGCCCAAAACACTGAGTATCAGGATAGGCCCCCGATACGAGACCGTGCTGCTGGAATCGCCCCCCGAACATGCGCAATTCATGCCAAACCCACTGAACAGGCATTCGGTTCAATGGCGCGGGCTCGCGGTCCGAAACTGGGGTAGAGGCCCGAGCGATGATCGGTCAGGAGACGATTGACCGCGTCCGACGCGAGACGAAAGTCGTCGAGCTCATCGGGGCCACCGTCAAGCTCCAGCGCCGCGGTCGGAGCTTTGTCGGGCTGTGCCCGTTTCATAAGGAGAAGACACCGAGCTTTCACGTGAACGCCGAGCGCGGCTTCTATCACTGCTTCGGTTGCCACGAGTCGGGGGACGTCATCAAGTTCACCCAGGAGACCGAGGGACTCGACTTCGTCGAAGCGGTGCGGGCGCTGGCAGAGCGCGCCGGCATCGACATCATCGACAACGAGACAGACGCTGAGCGCCGGCAGCAGGCCGAGGCGCGCCGCAGGCAACAAGAACTCTACGACATCGGAGACCGAGCGGCCGAGTACTTCGAGCGGATGCTCCGCGAGCATCCGCTTTCCGAACACGCCCGCGCTGAGCTCTCGCGCCGCGGCCTCACCCCTACCGCGCCGACTGACCCGATCGCTGACGCGCTGCAGGCCTTTCGACTCGGCTACGCGCCGTACGGTTGGGACGGACTGGTGCGCCACCTGAAGGATGTCGGCCTTTCTGCGAGTGCGGCAGAAAGCGTCGGCCTGTTGGCCCCCCGTAAGACGGGTAACGGGCACTACGATCGCTTTCGGCACCGCCTGATGTTCGCGGTCCTGGACGCGCAAGGACGAGTGGTGGCTTTCAGCGGTCGAGCGCTGGACGAGCCACCCGCGGAAGAGCTGAAACAGGCTGGCCTTGAGCCAGTCGGCAGCGCGGCGGAACCACCCGCGAAGTACATGAACTCACCGGAATCTCCGATCTATCGCAAGCGTGAAGCGGTGTTCGGTCTGTACCAGTCGCGCCAGGCGCTGCGCGCCGGTGAGCCGTGCTTGGTCGTCGAAGGCAACTTCGACGTCGTGAGCCTGCACGCACGCGGCATTCGCAGCGTCGTCGCCCCGCTTGGCACTGCCTTCACGAACGAACAGGCGCGGTTGATTCGTCGGTTTACGGGTGACGTGGTGCTCATGTTCGACGGCGACTCCGCTGGCAAGCGCGCCACCAACGCTTCCCGCGAACCGTGCCAGGTCGCAGAGCTTACGACCAAGGTTGTGGCGCTCCCTGCCGGGCAAGATCCAGACGACTTCGTGCGCGCGCATGGGGCGCCCGCCGTGGCGCAGCTAATCAAGAGCGCCCGCGGCATCCTGGAGTACTTGATCGAGGCCGCGCTCGACGACCAGTTCCTGCTGGATGGCGCCGAGGGTCGAGCCAAACGCGTGCACTACGTCACCAGGCTCATCGCAGCGGAAAAGGATCCGACGTCGCGCGAGCTAGCCGAGCGCTACGCGGACAGCTTGGTTGCCTCTCGTCTGCGTCTGGCTACCGGCAGCGAGGAGGACCTCCGGACGCTCAAGACCCTGGGCCGAGCGCTCCAAGGCCGCGCGGCCGGGGCGCCAGACCGCTCCGGAGGCAGCCCCCCTCCCCCCCACCGGGGCCGGGGGGGCGGCGCGGGCGGCGAGGGCGGGG
>JANNWK010000431.1:0-10549 GCA_031408355.1 Myxococcales bacterium | reverse complement strand
TTCGAGCACGAACGCCGCGAAGAAGTGATTCAGGACATTTACGCGCGCTGGGGGCGAGAACGCGCGGCCATGGTTTCAGAGGTCATCTGTTACAGGGGGAAATCGGCGCTCAGGGAGGTGGGAAAAGCTTTTGGGTTGCCGCTTGAAACGGTCGAACGCCTCAGCTCCTCAATTGGACATTGGGACACGGCCGAGCAGAGTCAGAAGCACGCTGCTGAGTTGGGTTTGGACATTCAGGGGCAAAGGCTGTCGCAGGTGATCGAGGTCGCGCGGCTCTTGGGCGGTTTTCCCCGCCATCTCTCGATTCACGTGGGTGGGTTCGTGCTGTCAGCGGAGCCGCTGTTTAGCGTCGCGCCGATCGAGCCCGGGCGCATGCCGAACAGAACCGTGATCCCCTGGGACAAAGACGACATTGAAGAGCTCGGCTTCTTCAAAATCGACGTTTTGGGGCTCGGAATGCTGACGGCTATCCGCAAGGCGCTCGCGCTGATTCACGCCGACCTTGCGCCGCCTGCCGCCGAATTCGACCCGCTGCTCGCGCTTGCCCGCATTCCGGCGGAGGATCCGGCCGTTTACGCGATGGTAAGCCGCGCCGACACCGTGGGCGTCTTCCAAATCGAGAGCCGCGCCCAAATGGCCATGCTGCCACGGCTTCGCCCGCGTTGCTTTTACGATCTCGTGATCGAGGTGGCCATCGTGCGTCCCGGGCCAATACAGGGCGGCATGGTGCACCCGTACTTACGACGCAGGAATGGCGAGGAGCCAGCACTTTGTCCCCACGAATGCCTGAAGCCCATTCTGGAACGGACGCTCGGGGTACCGCTATTTCAAGAGCAAGTGATGGAGATCGCCATTGTTGGCGCGGGGTACTCCGGCGGCGAGGCGGACCAGCTGCGTCGCGACATGGCAGCTTGGAAGAAGACCGGGCGACTGCTGAAGCACAGAGAGCGCCTGCTCCAAGGGTTCGAAGCCAGGGGCATCAGTCAAGCCTTCGGTGAGGCGCTGTTCGAGCAGATCAAGGGCTTCGGTGAATACGGATTTCCCGAGTCCCACGCGGCTTCGTTCGCGCTCTTGGTTTACGCTTCTTCCTGGGAAAAGCTGCGATTTCCAGCGCATTTTGCGTGCGCGCTGCTCAACTCTCAGCCGATGGGATTTTATTCGGCGTCGACCATCATTCAAGACGCCGCGCGGCATGGTGTGACGGTGCGCGACGTGGACGTGACCCTGAGCAGCTGGGACTCGTCGCTCGAACGCATGACGGACGCGCAAGGCAGGGCAGTGGGGGACGCTGCCACGGGCTCGGCGCTTCGGCTGGGTTTGCGGCAGGTGAAGGGCATCGCTGAAAGCGTGGCGCAGCGCATCTGCGCCGTGCGCAACGAGTGGCGCTTTGCGAACGTGGAGGATCTGGTGCGGCGCTGTGAGCTGCGCCGGGACGACATAGAGACGCTGGCCGAAGCCGGCGCCTTCGAGAGCCTGGCGTCATCGCGGCGAGCCGCCTTATGGCAAGCTCGTTTGCCACAAACCCCCGGGATATTCGCGAAAAAGTCCACAGCCGAGCCGCAGGAAATGCTGCCCGAGTTGCGTGCTGCGGAACGCCTCTTGCTGGATTATCGCCACAAAGGTCTGTCGGTGGGCGACCATCCTCTCTGTCATTTGCGCGAGAGGTTACGCAGAGAACAGGTCACCACAGCCCAGGAGCTGGTCAGCTGTCAGCAGGGGCAACGGGTGACGGTGGCGGGGGTCGTCACCTGCCGCCAGCAGCCTGCTACGGCCAGCGGCGTGGTGTTCATCACCCTCGAAGATGAAACCGGATTTTTGAATCTGCTGCTTTGGCGGCGCATCTTCGAGCAGTATCGGCTGCCCGCGCGCCACGCCTCGCTCCTGCTCGCGAAGGGCGTTGTCGAGCGTCAGGGCGTTCGCGTGCCCACTCCGCCCGAGCCGCGCAAGGACGAGGCCGCCGACGCCGCGCCCGTCATTCACCTCCTGGTCGAGTCCCTACAAAGGCTCGACGTCCCGGGTCGCGATATCGGAAAAATATCGCGTGATTTCCATTAATTACCTGCCACGCGCTCACCCTTGACGTAACTCTATCAGTCCGATAGAGTTACTGGGTTATGTACCAGTTGCTGGTGTTTTCGTTGGCTGGCTTCGCGGCGTCGCTCGTCGACGGGGCGCTTGGTATGGGGTTTGGACCGACGTGCTCCAGCATCCTGCTCGCCAGCGGGCTCGCACCTGCCGCCGCTTCCACGTCGGTCAATCTGGCCAAGGTCGCGACGGGCCTGGCCGCTGCCGTGTCTCACTGGCGCTTCCGTAACGTGAACGTGCGCCTTGTCCTCAGCCTGGCCTTGCCGGGCTGTGCGGGCGCCATCGCGGGAGTGACCATCCTGTCGCGCGTCGACGGCGCTAGCCTCAAGCCGATTTTGGCGCTCTTGCTGACCGTGATCGGGCTGCGCATTTTCGTGAGATTTGCGCGCATGGGCGCGAGCAAGCCCGTCGAGCCAGGGGCCGAGGCCACCGCGGTGAATTATGGCCGGCATGGCGTCAAGGTGGCTGGGTTCTTGGGTGGCGTGACCAACGGCATGATCGGCGCATGGGGCCCCGTGGTAACGCCTTATTTGCTTCACCGTGGCGTGGCGCCACGCTTTGCCATCGGTTGCGTGAACACCGCGGAGATCGCCGTCGCTTCGGTATCGGCGTTCTCGCTCCTCGCGTCGCTGGGGCGTGGCGGCGTCAATTTCGCGGTCGTCGCGGCCCTGTTGGTCGGCGGCGTTGTTGCGGCGCCGGTGGCTGCCTGGCTGATTCGGCATATCGCGCCTCGGCCCATGGGGGTCGCAGTTGCCGGCATGCTGCTGCTCTCGAACGCCCGAGAGTTGACGGTGTGGGGCGGCGTCACGTCTCCATGGTGGCTTTGGGCTGTCTACGCGACCATCGTTTCCATGGTGGCGCTCGCACTGGTCACCCCGCCTTGGCGAACGCGTCTCGTCACCTGAACGAAGCCGAGCCGCACGGCGAAGCGCGCCCAGAAATTCAGCAACTCCTCCGATCTGCGGCCGAGCCGTAGTTCATGGGAAATCAGCGAGCGTACGCGGGCGGACGGGGCTGGCTCTGGGGTATGCTGGTGTGTCTGAGTTCGGCCTGCGGGGAGGAATTGGTGATCCCCTTCGACGAGAAGGCGAACGCCAACGCCCATCAGGGCGGGCTAGCCGCAACGCAGGGGGTGACCGGGGTCACGGGCGGGGCCGCAGGGAACGCCGGCGTGCCAACGGGCCGCCTTCCCGTCCCCGATGCGCCGGTATTTACGACGTTTGGCGGAGCCGGCGGCGAAGCCGGCGAAGGCGAAGGCAGCACGCAAACGCCGGGTGGCGCTAGCAGCGGCACGAGCGGCACTGGCAGCGGCAGCAGCGGAGCCCCTATTGGGAACAACGGCGGCCACGGCGGCCACGGCGGCTACGGCGGCTACGGCACCGCTGGCGCAGCGGACGCCGGCTCCGGCGCTGGGGGCCGCGGCGAAGGCGCTGCGGCGCTGTGGTTCAGCGAGTACGTCGAAGGCTCGGGCTCCTTCAAGGCCTTGGAGATCTACGCCCCGCTAGCGACCTCGCTCGAAGGCTGTGCGGTTGAGACTTACTCGAACGGCAAGACCGAGCCGAGTCGCCTGGAGCTTCACGGCGAGCTCTTAGCAGGCAGCATCCAGGTGCTTTGTTCGTCGACCCTCGCTGCCGCTGAGCCCACGCGTTGCTCGCGCTCCACCAACTTGACCTTCAATGGCGACGACGCCCTAGCGCTCGTGTGTCAGGGAACGGTCCTGGACGTATTTGGTCAAATCGGCGTGGATCCCGGGGCGAGCTGGGGCGAAGGCGCCACCGTGGATCACACGTTGCGCAGAGCTTGCTCCGTCACGGCGGGGCGCCTCGACGACGCCCAGCCCTTTCTGCCCGCGACCGAGTGGAGCATTCTAGACATCGACGTGTTCTCCGATCTGGGCCTACGCAGCTGCCCGTTCTAGCGGGCCGCGCCTAGAGCTTGCAGTCTCCTTGGGCTTGCACGGAAACGCCCGCCGCCGCTGCCATGCAGGCGTTGCCGTAGGTCGTGCCGTCGCAGCCGCACACGGGAGCTAGCTCCTTCGTGCAGGCATCGGGCTTGGCGAGACAAGTCCCCGTGCCGTCGGCGAAGCCGCAGGCCTGGTTCGCTGGGTAGTCGCAGTAGAAACCAGCTTGGCAACCGGCGCCGACAAAACCGCCGCAGACCTCACCTTGCGGCGCGCACTCCCCATCGTGCTCGACCGAAACGCCGCTCGTCGCCGCCGCGCAGGGATTTCCGTACGTCTGGCCGTCGCAGCCGCACACCGGCGCATAGTCGAGCGTGCAGCCGCCCCGCGGAATATCGCTGCAAACGCCCGGAGCGTCGGAACGTCCGCAGTTGTCCGCGGGTTCATAGACGCAGTATTGGCCGCCGGGGCAGGGGCCCGTGCCGCGACCGCCGCAGCCGCTGCCGGAAGTGGCGCACTCGCCTTCGGCGGCGACCGAAACGCCCGCGCTCGCAGCAGCGCAGGCGTTGCTGTAGGTCACATCGTCGCAGCCGCACACCGGTGCAAGGTTCGTGTCGCAGGCTTCAGGTGTGAGCGCGCACTTGCCCGTCTGATCAGCGGCTCCACACTGCGCGCTCACCGGAAAATCGCAGTATTCACCAGCCGCGCAGCCCGCCCCGCCCAGCCCGCCACAGACGACGCCGCTGCCGGCAGTCTGACATTCTCCGGCGTGAGCGACCGAGACTCCCGCGCCGGCCGCTTCGCACTCATTGCCGTAGGTCTTGTCGTCGCAACCGCAGGTGGGTTGGTAGATCTCAGCGCAGACCTCGGGACGAGGCTCGCATTGGCCTGTCTGGTCGGCCGCGCCGCAAGCGGCGCTGCTGGCATAGGCGCAGTATTCGCCCTTGCTGCACGCAGCACCGAGCAGACCGCCGCACCTATTGCCGTTGCCTGCGCCGCTACCCGCTGTGCCCGCGCCGCTACCCGCTGTCCCTGTGTTGCAGGTCGCGTCCGTGGGACACTCGTCGCCCACGACGGCAGAATTGCAGCCCTTTGCCGCCAGCGCGAGGGGCGCAAGGGCCAAGATGGATAAGAGCCGACTCCAGTGGGGCCGGCGGGAAAACTTCTCGTTCATGACTCGTACTGACATGGCTTCTTCCTCCTTCAATGACCCCGAGAGAGCTCGGTAAGCTTGCTGCGGCCGCGTTCCCGCTCATTTTTTAACAGGCCGTCCGGGAAGCGCTGCTCGTGCTCTCGAAGCAGCTCCGCGGCAGCGGCGGTATTGCCAGCGCCGAGTTCAGCGAACGCGCGCTCCAAAATCCGCGTTTCCTCAGCCAAGGTGCTGGCGGCAGGCTGATCCAGCAAGGGCGCGCTCTCCGGCGGCCTCGGCTCGATCAGGCCAAAAGCGACGCTGGAAGGCCGCGGCGTACGCTCCTCCAGGTTCGTGGCCGAAAGCTTGCCCGCAGGCGCTGCCGCTGACGCCTGGCTTCGACGCGCCACCACCTCCGGCACCGAGGAAAGTGCGCCCGAAAGCGCCGTCGGCGTCGTCTCCGCACGCGCCCCGTCTCCAGCTCGCGTTGACCCGGGGTTCGACGCCGCACTGGTCGAAGCCTGGTGCTGGATCGCGGAGCGCGAGCGGCCCGGGCCAGCGCTGAGCGAGTCCAGCGCTGTCAGGGCCGTCGGCACTGCGACAGCGGCGACGAGGCCTAGCTTTACAGCCGCGTGCAGCCCTCCCAGCTTGGCTGTCAGCGCGCCAACGAAACCCGTGCCCGAAGCCACCGCCGTGGAGGCAGCAACGCCCTGACCGACAGCCAGGCCCGCCGCCAGAAGACGCCGTCGTAGCCGCACTTCGACGGCCTGCGGCGGTAAATCAGCCCGCAGGGCCATTTCCAGGTCGGACTCTTCGAGATCGATCGTCATGGCTGGCTCCTGGTGGAGGCCTGGCGACGCGCGACCTCGGCTTCGAACACGAGGCGAGCGGCGCGCAGGCGTGAGTAGACGGTGTTGAGCGGAACGTCCACGACGCTGGCGATTTCTGGCGCCGACATCTGCTCGATCCTCGCCAGCACGAAGACCTCGCGCTGCTCGTCGCTGAGCGTCGCCAAGGCCGCCTGCGCTAGCGCCAAGCGCTCGTTGTGAAGCGCGACGCCTTCGCCGTCCAGGCTGAGCACCGGTTGTTCCCGAGTTCCCGACTTCGCGCCTCCGTCCGCCAATTCGCGCAGCGCACGCTCGCGGTAGCGGCGCGCGACGCGCAGCGCGATCGCATAGAGCCAGGTGCGGAGCTCAGCCCCCCCGTCGAAGGCCTCAAGCTTGCGCTGCACCACCACAAATACGTCCTGGAGCGCGTCGTCCAGCTGGGCATCGCGCACCCCCAGGCTGCGCAAGCAACGCCACACGTAGCGAAAATGCGCTTCGTAGACCTGAGCGAGGTCCGGCACGTTCGCGGCACGACGCTCGGCCCCAGGGGAACCCTGGGCGGCAACGCGACGTCCCAACGCTCCGGCGACCATGAACGTTTATCCGGCCAGACGGGGAAATCCGTCTACCAGACTGTGCCCGTTCTCAGAAAAACCGATCCCCCCATGCCCGGGACCCGAAAAACCTCGCGATAATCGAGGATCTCGAAACGGCCCCGCAAAAGGTTGAGCTGAGCCTCCGCGCCCAGCCCGGCCCAGAATCGCGCTGACGTGAGGGGCAGAAATCCAAGACCCAGCGTGGGCCCGCCAGCCCAAGCGGCCCCGCTGCGCGGGCTAGGTCCGCCCAGCCCCTGACCGAGTAGCCGCTGGGCGGCGAAGCCAGCGCGCGTTTCCCAAAGCGCCGAGGGTCGCCAGATGGCGGCGAAGCCCGCGCCGAACGCCTGAACCTTGACCCCTCGCTTGGCGCTGTCGAGGGTTTGCCCGGGCGCGAGGTAGCGTCCAGCGAGGGCCACTCCGACGTTCGGCCAAAGCAGCTTGGCCTCCAGCTCGAGCGCCAGCACAGCGCTCGGCAGGGTTTCGAAGTTGGCGCCAACGCCGGCGCCCAGCGTCCAGCGTGGCAGGGCCAGGCGAGGCGAGCCAACCCTCGCATTCTCAGCGCCGCCGCGGCTCGCTCCGCCGGTCCGGCTACCCCGACGTTCGACCTCCGGCACGAGCATCGCGAGTGCCACCACCAGCGCCGCGCGGAACAGCGAGCGGCAGTTCTCGTCCTCGAGCTCACGCAGCTCGCCGCCGATTCGCACGCGGAGTCGGAACGCGCCAGGGCTCTGCACGATGCTGACCTCCTCTACTGGCTCAAGCGAGGCCGCCTGGCCTAGCCTATTTCTAAGCTCACGCTCGAACTCGGCCGGCGATCCACATTCCGGCGGGATCTGCCCGGGCACAGCCTGAGCTGCTCCAGCCCACACCAGCACCACCCCGGCGAACGCTGCGGCGACCGAGCGCCGACGTCCTCGAGGTCGCCCGGCCAAGCTCAGGCGGCTTCCAGCTCACTCGTGCAGAACTTGCAGCGCGTGGCCTTGAGCGGCACCGCTTCGCAGCAGGCGGGGCAATCCTTGGTGGTGGGCGTGGGCGCGGCGACGGGCGCGGCGAGCGCGGCCTCGGCCGCTCGGATGATTCGACTCACGATGAGGAACAGCACCAGGGCGACCACCAGAAAATCGAGCACGGCGCCGATGAAGTCGCCGTACTTGAGCACGACGCTGTCCTTCGGATCCGCGGCAGCCCGGAGCACGAGGCCGCTGGTACGCCAGTCACCGCTCGGCAAGACCAGCGCCACCAAGGGCATGACGACGTCGGCCACCAAAGCCGACACAATCTTGCCGAAGGCCCCGCCTATCACCACGCCAACCGCAAGGTCTACGACATTGCCCTTGAAGGCGAACGTTTTGAAGTCACGAATGAACGCCATGTCGCCTCATCTCCGCTGCTGGTTTGCTCCGTAACCTGCCAAGCCGCGGGCCTGCTGCACTAGGCGACCTGCGTCGCCGAGACCGACGCTTCGCCGTCGGCGACGGGCGTCTCGCTCTCGCGCACGCCACCCTGCGCGGCCAGTGAATCGCTGCGGCTCACGGCGCTTTCATTCACCTTCACGCTGACGATGCGCGACACGCCCGGCTCACCCATGGTGACGCCGTAGAGCACGTCGACGCTCTGCATGGTGCGTTTGATGTGCGTGATCAGGATGAACTGCGAGCTTGCCGTGAGCGCGCGCACCATCTCGTTGTAGCGCGTGACGTTGGCCTCATCGAGCGGGGCGTCGACCTCGTCCAAAATACAGAAGGGCGAGGGGCGGTGCTGGAAGATGGCGAAGATGAGCGATACGGCGGTAAGCGCCTTTTCGCCGCCGCTCATGAGCTCGATATTGCCGATCTTCTTGCCGGGCGGCTGGGCGATGATCTCGACGCCGCTGCCCAGTAAATCCTCGGGATCCGTGAGCACCAACTCCGCGCGACCGCCGCGGAACATCTTGGCGAACGTCTTCTTGAACAAGGCGTTGACGTTCTCGAATGTCTCCTTGAAACGTCGCCGCGACTCCTTGTTCATGTGCTTGATAGCGTGCTCAAGCTCGATAAGCGCCTTCTCAATGTCGACCTTCTGGTCGTTGAGTTCCGTGAAGCGCCGCTCGGCGTCGTCGTGTTCGGCCTTGGCATCCAGATTCACTGGGCCCATACGGTCGATCAGCTGGCTGAGCTCATCGATGCGGCGACGCTGCTCGGCGTCTGGCGGCAGGCGCATATGATAGTCGCCGACCACGCGCCGCAGGTCGAGCCCGCGGAAGCGCTCGCGAACCTTGTTGAGCAAGTGCTCGCGCTCAAGCCCGATGCGCTGCGCGGCCATCTCGTGGCGGCGCACGGCCTCGTCCAGTAGCTCAAGCTCGTCGCGGAGCAGCTTCAGCTCGGCTTCCTGGCCCGTTAGGCTGTAGCGTACCTGTTCGAGCAAGCTACGCGCCTCGCTCAGCTCGACGTGCGCCAACTTGGCGCTCTCCACGGCTTCGATGCGCAGCTCACGCGCTGCCATCACGCGCGCCGCGGTGTCGCCGAAGGCGAGCGCAGCCTCGTTCAGCTCTTCATCGAGCTTGCTGGCGCGCGTCACAAGTTCTTCGAGCGCGGCCGATACGCGCTGCAGCGCCGCGCGTGCCGCCTCAACCTGCTCTTTGACCTGCGCCAAGCGCACCTTGCGCTCAGTGACGAGCGAGAGCTGAGTGGCGACACGCTCGCGCCAGGCACTTGCGGTGCCCTCGGCACGCGCCAAGTCGTGATTCAAGTGTTCGAGCTGCGTGCGCAAGGCGTCGAGCTGAGCGCGGGTTTCCGCCTCTTGAATGACGGCCTGCTCAAGCGAGCGATCGATTTCTAGAAGCTCCAGCGCGAGCTTGGCCATCCGCGACTCAGCTCGCTCGATCTCGTTGAGAGCGCGCGCCAAATCCTTTTCGGCTGTGACGTGCACCAGCTCGCCCACGTGAGCCTGCTCCCGAGCATGCTCAAGCGCCGTTCCCACCTCGGTGAGTCGGGCCCGGAGCGCGTTGTGGTCGGTCTGAACCCGGGTGTACTCCGTTTCGAGTCGCGCTACTTGGTCGCGCAGCTGGTGCATCTCGCGCTTCTGCTCGATCATGCCGGAGGCCACGTCGTCCCCGCTGCCGCCGCTGACAATGCCGTCCGGGCGGGCCACCGTGCCGTCGAGGGCCACTGCCGTCACGCCCGATTGGCGGGCAATTTCGACCGCGTCGCTCGCCTCCGCGACATACACCGCGTCACCGACCAGGGCGCGGACCAAGGCTTCATCGCCCTCAGCGAAACTCAGGCGATCCGCCAGGCGCCCGAGCACGCGCGAGTCCGTCGACGTCGGTCCCTGCGCTTCGGTTCCGTAGGCGGGGAGCAGACCGACGATGTCCGCGCGGCCCCGGGCGGCCTTCTGCAGCTCGGCCAGCAAATCGAGGCCCGTCGCTGTGTCGCTCACAACCACGCACTGCAGCTTCTGCCCGAGCAGACCGGCCACAGCCAGCGTGAGTTCCTCCGGCGCCTCGATGCGGTCGGCGACCAAACCCAGCACTCGCGCGTCACCCTTTGCCAGAAGCGCTCGCGCGCCGGCACCCACGCCCTCCAGGCGCCGATGCAGGTCGTCCAGCGCGCGCAGGCGGTTGCGCTTGATGGAGAGCTCGTTCTTGGTCGAATCAACGCCGCGCTCGCTCTCGAGCTGACGGGCGCGCAGGTGCTCCAGCTCGCGTTCGAGCTGCTGCTTCTCTTCGGAGCTAAGCTTCTTGCCCTCAGCGAACTCGCTCACGCTGAGCTGCAGCGCAAGCTTGCGCGCCACATGATCGGCCAGTTCGCCGGTGAGCGCTTCCTGCTCGCCGGCTACCTTGTCCCGCCGCGTCCGACCGTCTTCCACGCGCTGCGCGATGCCGTCGATCCGAGCCTCGGCGCCGGCCGCAAGCGCCGTGAGTTCGCCGGTCTTGCGGCGGAGGTCGAGCACCTCATCGCTGGCGCGGGCCTCTTCGCCCTGAAGGTCGGAGAGGGCTTCGGTTTCGGCCAGCGCGTCGGCCTCGCGGGCGCGT
>JANNWK010000430.1:0-1953 GCA_031408355.1 Myxococcales bacterium | reverse complement strand
CATCCCGGGACTCGGGGACGCCGGCGACCGCCTGTTTGGCACCAAGTAGCCTTGCTGTGCGAGCGTAAGTGTCCCTAGGATGCGGCTGTCATGAGCCACCCTGCCCTTTCCGACCACCTGCTCACGCTCCCGAACGTCCAGAAACGGCGCAAGCTGCTGGTGTTTAGCGAAACCATCTACACGCCGACCAGCGAGAAGATCACCAGCGCGTTCCGCTACTTCGCCTGCGACATCGCTCAGGTAGTCGCCGCGGTGGAAGCGGGAGATTTCGTGGCACTCACGAAGCTCCCGTACTCGCTAGATGACGACGGCGACCGCGACACCAGCTCGGTGCTGATAGATCTCGCCTACACGCCGTCAGGTTCCTTTGTGGCCGTTCAGGCAGTCGAGTACCAGAACTACAACCCGACACCCGTCACGGCAACGTCCGTGCTTGAGGGCGCTGCCGGGCAGAGCGTGATAGCCCAGGTCACCGAGCTTGGGGACTGACGCCCGCCACGACGCGGAGGACGTCGCGCACAAGGCGATCGCTGAAGGGGTCGCGTTCGTAGTGGCCGGGGGCCCAGCCCAGCAGGAAGCGACGAAAATCAACCCAGGCAAATGGGAAGAGCGCACGCCACTCCGCCTCTAGGGCCTGGATGTCCAGCGCCGCCAAGCCGCGCGCATTTCTCGCACTTACGGCTGCGCCGAGTTCTGCGAAGTAACTATCCAGGTACGCGCCGAGTCCGGCTTCGCAGTCCGCTTCTGCCAGGCAACTGCTCAAGAAATAGGCCACATCCTTCACGCCCACTCCGCCGCCGACATACTGAAAATCCAGAGCAGCAGCCTCACCGATGGCTCCGGCAAAGCAGAAGTTCTCAAGCTTCGCGTCACCATGAACGAAGGTCTTGAAGCGGGCGGCCTCGAGCCGGGCCGCGATCTGTGGCGCGGCACGGCGGAGATCGTCGTCCCGGAGCTGAGCTAGCTCGTCGGGGCGCGTGCCGAGGTGCCAGTAGCTACCGACAGGCCACAGCCCCTTCGGTGGAACCGCCATGAACGTCGCGTGAAAGCTCGCAAGCCAGCGCAGCCCCTCCGTGATCTCAGCCGGCGATGCGCTCTGGCTTCGCCCCGCGTAGCCGGCGGCGTCGAGATCCTCGAGCACAAACAGCCAACCGCCGTTCGCCTGGCTCAGGTGATACGCCGTAGGAACGCGGCAGTCGCTGCCGCAAAGCGCCGCGTAGCTGCGATAGAAGGCTTGTTCGACCTCATACGAACGCAGCTTCCTCCGATGGGAACGGGCAAGCTTGGGATCGCGCGAGAGTTTGCGCAGCTCCGGTGGCGAAACCTGTTTCACGATGACGCTGGGCGCCGCGGCCCCCGTCAACTCCACCCGCAGGATTTCGCCGTAGCCGCTCCAAAGCGACTGGATACGCTCACCCCGACTCGCCGAGCGCGCCCCCATCACGCGCCGAATCAGCTCAAGGTCCAGGGGCGGCGGGCAGCCCATCAGTGCGGCATGAATAGGGGCAGAGCGAGCCACACCGCCAGGGCCACGGGTAAGATCTGGGCGACCCAGCCCAGTCGAGGCGCGGTCAAGAGCAGCGCCCCAGGCAGCGCGAAGAAGACGGCCGCAGCCGGCAGCGAATACAGCCACGCATGACCGCCCATGCCGCTATCCGGTGGCGGGCGGTATGAGCTGGCCGCGGCGACCAGCAGCGGAGCCGCGCACAGCTCCAGCCAGCCAAGCCCGCGCGCCACCGCGCTCGGGGGCCGAAGCCTCGCGGGCGCCGTGGCGATTCCGGTGGGGGGTTGTTCTATCATGAGGGGCACCAAGCCAACTATTCGAACTGCTTCGAGGAACGCACCAGCGCGCCAGGTTCAAACCCGGGCAGCTCTTCGGTCAGGACTTGGCCGTCGCTGGCCGTGAGGCGCAGCGTGAACGCGCCCTCGCCGAAGCCTTGCGCGTCCGTCAAG
>JANNWK010000429.1:0-7194 GCA_031408355.1 Myxococcales bacterium | reverse complement strand
CGCGATACCGGCGATCTGGTTGAGAAGATGCTGGATCTGCCGCTGGCCGAGGCGAGGCAACGCGTCCTCGACGAGTTCGAGCGGCGCTACATCCGTCGGCAGCTCGAGCGCAGCGGCGGCAACGTCACGCAGGCGGCGGCTGCTGCTGGCGTCGTGCGCCGGCATTTTCAAACGCTGAAGGCCCGCTCCACGAAATGAGCGCGCGCTACTTCGGCGCCCAGACCACCGTCGCTCCCAAGAAATTTCCCCAATACACGCGATTGCCCGAGATCGCGATGCCGCGCGGGTAGGCCTCCGCCTGGCAACTGAGTAGGACCAAGCCGCTCCCGTCGCTTTCGGACCGCCAGACTTCTCCGCCGCTGCTGCCTGTCGTGAAGTAGAGCTGGCCGGTCGCGATGGCGAGAAACGAGATCCCGCCCACACGATTGTCGACGAGCAGCTCAAGCCCGCTCCCATCCTTGCGGACCCGCAGCAGCTTGCCGGTATCCGCCTTGGCAGGGGCCACACGCAGACCGCGCGCGCGGAAGTAGACCCAAGCGTCGTCCAGCGCGATCCCGTCGGCCTCATAGTTGCTGCCGACCTCCGCGCCGAACAAGGTCGTCAGCTGCTCGGGCGTGACGAGTACGGCGCTCACCCCTCCCTGCTTGACGACGCTTTCAACGTAGCCTGTGCTGGTCGTCCAGAAGAGCGTGGTGGCGTCCTGCGTCAGCTGCTGGGCGCGCGTCTTCGTCGCGCCCAGCGCCACCGCCGCTGTTCTGGGAAGCCCTTTCTCGAGCCGGAAGAGCGAGGTCCCGCTGCGTGTGACCCAATAGACGAAGCTGTCGTCCACCGCGAGGCCTGAAGGCGTGCGTTGGTCGCTGGCTAGCAGCTCTGGGACGTCGGGTGCGGCCCCCGCAGCGCCGCTTCCCCGCGCTACGCGCAGGATCCGGTCTTCGCTCGTCCAGTAGACAAAAGCCTCGTCCAGCGCCAGCACGCCGGGGCTTATCTGCGCTGTCGCGGCGACCACGACCTTCGACCCGCCGGCGACCCCGCGAACGCGGATCGTGCCTTCGGCCGGAACGTTCGCGTTGCGATCGCTCCAGAATATCTGGGTCTTGTCCGCGATCAGCGCGTACGGTCCAAGCTGCCCCGAAGCGAAGACCCGCGGCACCAGCGCGCTGTCGCTGCAGCGCTTGCGGAACTCGCAATCCGGATCCGCCTCGGGACATTCGTCAGGGAGAGTCCCTCCCGAACCGCCCTGCGGCTGCTGGCCCGCCGCGCCATCGCCGCCCGCGCCCGGAACGGAGCCACTCGCTCCCGCTGCGTCGACGAGGCCTGCACTGCCTGCCGAGGGCGCCGCCGCCGAGCCGCCGTTGCTAGGTGCCGCCACGACCTCGAGGTCGGCCACACCATAGAAACAGCCCGACCACGACAGTGTGAGCAGCAACGCAGCAACGCCGCCCCACCGGAACGCCCGCCAAATGGGCAGCGTTGCCTTCCCCGAGCACGTTCTGGCCAAGCTCAGAACCTACCCCGGAGGGTGACCGAGCTGGGGCTCACCGTCACGAAGGCAGACGCGGCCCGGCGACTCACAGGCGCTTGGCTGAGCAGCACCACCCCCGCCAAGGAACACGCGAGCGCGCTACCGAAGGCGACGTTGGCATACGTCCGGAGCGACAGCGCTTCCTGGCGGGACTGTGGGTCCTTGCGTCCCGACGCCTCGAAGTCGTCCCGGGCTGACAGGCCACGCACTCCGAGCGCGACCCCGGCGCCCGCGGCCACGCCAGCCGCGCCGAGCGCAACAATGCCCGTCACGAGTTGCCAGGAGCTGGCGCTGGCGACAGGGGGGCTCGCGGTTTCCGCATGGGACGCTGGCAAGGCGTCCGCTGGCTCGCTGAAGACGAGCGTTAGCGTGTGGCCCTGCACGACGACGACGCGCCGCAGCTCTCGCTGCCCATGGGCGTAGGTGATCGTTAGCGTGTGCGCGCCGGGCTCGGCGAAGCTCGCAAAGGGGAGCCGCTCGGTCTGCACGCCGGGCAGCTCGGCCGTGGCCGTCTTTGGGCCGCTGAGACGAATGAGCCCGAAAGGCATTGCCAGCCGTGCCAGCCGGCGCTCGGCGTCCTGGGCTAGCGCTTCGACCAGCCCTTCCGCATCGAGCGCCGCGCGGAGCGCGTTGGCGGCGCGCAGCGGCTCACCCCCGGCTTCCCAAGCAAGCCCCGCGTTGTAGCTCGTCTCCGGTCGGGGGACGCGGCGCCCAGCCTCCTCGAAGGCTCGGGCTGCTGCCGAGAATTCGCCGCGCTGGTAGGCGGCGCGCGCTGCGTTGAAGAGATCCTCGGCGATGCGCGCCGGGTTCTCGGCAAGTAGCGGCGTTGTGAACAGGGTCGCGCCGAAACACAAGGCCAGGCCCACGGCTCGCGCGGCTCCGAGCGCGCCGGAGGGTGGGCTGGGGAGTACCCCGGCGAAGCGTGGTGTCATCGCGAGTCTGAGGGCGAGCGGGAGTAAGGGTTTTCGGCGAGGGGCGGGGCCGCGCTCGTCGGGCGCGAGCCCCGTGGCGTGGCGCTCCCGCTCGAACGCCGGGCGGGCCGCGACTCTATCGTGGCCGTCGCCAGCGGACGAGCGATTCCGGATGCCGCTGGCGCTGCCGTGGGCAGCGATTCGGTGCTTGGCGCCACCGGGGAAGAGCCCGTGCTTGCAAGCCCGGCTGGAGCATCGCGCCTCGGCGGCGACGCCTCCACGCTAGCTTTCGCGCTCGGCGAGCTTGGCCCCGACGACCGTGGCGGCGAAAGCGCCATCCACAAGAGCAGCGCCCCCAGCAGCACTCCACCCATAACCCATTTTACCCGGTTGGCTGCAACGCCAAAGCCAGCGCGCTCGGGTGCCTCAGCCTCGCTCGACGCCGCTGCGGGAGCGGTCAGCGCGGGCGGCGGCACGCTCGGCGAGCGCTTCACGCTAAGGAGCCGTTCGAGCTCGGCCCGTCGAGCCACCAGCTCCGTGGCGAACGCCAACTTGGTGTACGCCGAAAGTTCAGCCCCACTGGCGACGTTCCCCGGCAGCGCCTCGAGCAGCCGCTGCCGCAGCTCGCCCGCGCTGCTGGGGCGCCGCTTCGGATCGCGCGTCAAGGCTTGAGCGATGACGTCGTCGAGCGCTTCCGGCAGCTCCGGCCGCACGCTGCGCATCCGCCGCAGGCGACCGGTCAGCGTGCTCATGGCCGCGGCGATCGCCTCCTGCTTGCCGTGCAGGCGCTGGCCCGTGAACGCCTCCCACGCCACAACGCCCGCGGACCATAGGTCACTGCGGCGGTCGAGGGCCTGACCGCGGACCTGTTCCGGCGACATGTAGCTCACCGTCCCCTTCACGATGCCCGTGCGCGTGCGGTGACTGGTGTGTTCCACCTTCGCGACGCCAAAGTCGCCGAGCTTCACCTCCCCGTCCAAGCCCAGCAAGATGTTCTGAGGCGAGAAATCGCGGTGAACCAGCTTGAGCGGCTGCCCGTCATCGCCCGTCACGTCGTGGGCAACGTCGAGCCCCAAGAGCGCGTCGCTGAGGATGCGCGCGGCGATCGGCAGGGGCAGCGGACCGCCCTGGGCCAAGGCGTGCTGCGAAAGCGCCGCCAACGTGCCGCCCTCCACGTACTCCATCACGAGAAAGATGCCTTCCGGAAGCTCGCCCGCGTCCAGGACTTGAACCACGTTCGGATGCCGGATCCGTGCGACGATGCGGGCCTCTCTCAGCAAGTGGCTCGCCAACTCCTGAAAACCCGGGGCGGCGGAGCGAACCAGCTTCAAGGCCACATGGCGCCCGCCTCCCGCCGCGGCATCGTTCCGCGCCAAATACACGGTGGCCATGCCGCCAAACCCGATGGGCAAGAGCAGCTGATAACTGCCCAAGCGATCCGGGAGTGAGTCCGGCCTCGCGGGGCCACTGGGGCGGACCGAAGCAGGCAGGGCCAGCACTCTACCACGTTGAAACAGCGGGCGGGCGGATGGTAGGGATCCCCATGGCTGACGTTCTAACTTCGGGTCTGGCGCATATCGGAATTCGTGTTCACGACCTTGAACGCTCCGTGGCCTTCTACGCGCTCTTCGGGTTCACCAAGACCGCGGGGCCGATCGGCCCGGAACCCGTCGCCATCCTCGAGCACCCCTCGGGTCTGGAGCTGAACCTGATCCTCAATGCCTCCGACGCCAATACGCCCAACGTGCTGATGGACGGAGAGGCGAAGCACGCCGGTATCACGCACTTCGCCCTCTTATGCGCAGATCTTGAGGCGACCCAAGCGCAGCTCGCGGCCGCGGGGATAACGCTTAGCGGTGGGCCGATCCAGTTCACTCCGCACGCGCGCGGCATCTTCGTGCGCGATCCGGACCGCAACGTGATCGAGCTGCATCAGCGCACGTGACGGAGGAGTCGCGCCGCTGACATGCTGTGAAGTGGCGTAAGTAGCTGAGACCGCGCCGACCCTCACAGCTTGAGCAGCTTGAAGGCGTGCGTCCAGCTGCCGCCGGTGAGGCCGGGAATGCACCAGAGCATACAGAGTGGTTCAATCGCACGGGCGGCCTCGGCCTTGCCCATGTCGGCGACGTCCCAGCCAAACTGGTCGAGAATCTTTCTGGTTTCGGCCTTCGCTTCGGCGTCATTGCCGCAAATGAACATGGTCGGCGGTCCGCCAGGCATCACGGGATTGACCATGAACGCATTGCCGACACAGGAGAAGGCTTTGACGAAACGTGCTTTCGGCGCTTTCTTCTGTAGGCGCTCCATGAGTGATTCGTTGACGTCGGTGAAGTAGCGCAGAACGCCATTTTCAGGCGGTAGGGCGGCGATGGGGTTGGTCGTGTCGATGACGACCTTGCCTGCTAGCTTCTCAACGCCCGCTTGCTCAAGCACGGCCTCAGCCGCCGTGCCTTTGACGGCCAAGACGACGATATCGCCGAAGCTTGCGGCCTCGACCAGCGTCCCCGCACAGGCCTTGATTCCCGCCGCGCTCGTCCAGGCAGCGAGCTTCTCGGGCTCACGACTCGCGCGCAGCACCTCGTGGCCGTGCTTCAGGAAGCCATTGGCCAAGACCTCGCCTACCTGACCCGAACCTATAACGGAAACTTTTGCCATGCGTCGCTCCTTCGCCGTTGCGGCGATGCTTGATGGAGCCCGCAGTATTGGGCTCGCCAAGCCGACTGGCCAGTCCCCCAGCGTCATTTCCCAGGCCGACTCGCTCGTCTTTCGCCTGTGGGCGGCTATGCGGGCGGTTCTTGGTCGTCGACCGCGACGCCGAGGCGCTGCTTCACGTTGAGCGCCTTCCACTTGAGACCCGGGTGGTCCCGGATGATCGCCTGCATCGAGGGGACGTCGGTCAGGACTTCGGGGACGATGTCTCCCGAACCGTTGAGCCGTTCGAGGAACTCCAGTTCGTGCTTCGCGAGTGGGAGCACCCGAGCCATGAGCTCGCGCGTCTCCCGAACCAGGGTTTCGGTCCACGCGGCGATCTCGCTCTTCGCTGGGCGTACATCGAGCCGGAGCATCGGAACGAGCTGCGAGTCGACGTCACCAGCGGTCGTCTGGATCTGTTCAACCCTGATCGCGCGCCAGTCTTCGCGGTTTGCGCCGCCGTAGACGACGAATCCGAGTCGGAGTTTTGCGAGGTCCAGTCCCGGGCGGCGAAGCAGCTCTCGGGCATCGAAGAGGTCGCGGCTTGCGCTCCGTGCGACGAGCGCCGCCAGCTTTCCGGCAGCGAGCTCGTGCTCGTCGAGCACCAGAACCTGGTTGGCCCGCTCGCCGCCAACGGGATGGGAGTCGCGTGGGGCCGCGGGCCACAGCGGGGTTCGCAGCATGAAGTTGACGTCGACTTCGATGCTGCCCTGGCGTCCGAGCGCAGTCGTATAGGACAGCCGCCACTTGCCGCCCGCATGCTCCGTGGGAGCCCGCTTGATGCTGAGGCCCATGCGGCCCGTGACCTGCTGCAGGGCCTGCTCGATGCGAGGCCGCTCGGCGAGCATCGTCGCGCGCTCGGACGACCCGACGTAGTTCAGATCGATGTCGACCGAGAGGCGTGGGAAGTCGAGGACGAACAGGTTGAGAGCGGTCCCTCCCTTGAGCGCCATCCGCGTCGCCAGGAATGGGTGCGTACGCATTGCGTCGAGCAGGCGCACGAGCACGTGGGCCTTCTCGTAGGACTCAACTTGAAAGCCGCTCTTTGCTGCCGCTTGCTGGAGCTGTGCTCGCGACAGCATCAGGCGACCTCCGCCCAGGTTCGATTGAGCACTCGCTCTGGTACCACGAGGTTCCACGGTTTCACGAGGCGCCCGGCCTCGCGCTTGCGATCGAGGTAGCGCGGCTGACGAGGAGCGTGGTCGCGGAGCGCCTTCAGGTGGTGCTCCTCGACGAAAAGCGCCTCGCGGTGCTGCTCCAAGAAGAAGCCCACGCGGGCGCAAGTGAGCGCGGAGGCCAATTTACGAGCGTGGCTGACGACGGCGGCGAGATCGAAGTACTCGACCATCTCGAGCGATCGCCAGACCTCTTCCCACCCGCCGCCAAGGTCCGGAGCGTCGAGCACGTCGACGAGCGTGCGTTCGAACGTCGTCACGCGAACGGTACCTCCGGCGTGGGCCTCAGTGACGACGCCGCCGCCGAGGTCGGGCAACCCGTCGAGCGCGCGCGGAGGGTGAACGCCGACGAACTCGCTGCCCTGGAAGCTCAGCGAGCGCAGGTGCCTTCGGCTGAGCACCGCGAAGCGATGCCAGATCGAGTACGCCTTGCCCCGGAACTGCAATGCTGCGTGGAAGGCGACGGTCGCGTCGGGAGCGAGCCCCGTCGCGAGAAGAAACGGATCGACCTGGAACGTGTCGGGTGTCGCTCCCGCAGGCACCGCCGCGTAGAGGCCCCGACGGACGTGCACGAGCTTCCCGGCGGCAGCGTGCCGGGTGAGCAGGCTGTCGGCGGTTCGGGGGCTTCTGTCGCGCCCCTCCCTATGCGCCGCGAGGTACTCCTCGTGCGTGAAGACCGGGTGGGTAGCGAAAAAGTCAGTGGACCGCATGGTTTCTATATCTAATCGTTACACGTATGTAGAATACGTGTAACGTATTATATAGGCAAGTCCCCGGCGATCGGTACTTGTTAAATATTAGCGTAACGCGGACATATAGTCCGCGTAGCGATGTCTTGCGATCACGCCTCAGGCCCGTGCTTCGCGGCTGCTAGAGGCAATATCGTTGCCTGAGG
>JANNWK010000428.1:0-2006 GCA_031408355.1 Myxococcales bacterium | reverse complement strand
CAAGGCTGAAGGCAAGGCTGAAGGCGCACGGCGCCTGTTGCTCCGACAGCTCGAGTTGAAGTTTGGCGAGGTGCCGCGTGCAGAGCGCGAGCGTGTCGAGCAGGCGGATGAAGACCAGCTCCTGCTCTGGAGCGAGCGCATCCTTACTGTCGAGTCGCTGTCCGCCCTGCTAGGCCGTTGAAGCGCTGGGCGAACGACGGGAGGGGTGAAACCCAACCCCACTGATCGCTCCCGCTCGGCGGCGCCCTCCCGAAGCCCCTCCCGAGCCCCCTCTCGCTCCCGAAACCGACCCCGCCATCCGGAACGCGCCAGCGCGGGGCCGCTTCTATGGATCGACAGCAGGTTGCACCCAGGCCCGAGACAGCGCTCGCCGTTCGATCGTAGGCTCGCCCCATGCAGCGTCCGCTCCTTGCCCTCTCGCTCGTCGCCGCGAGTGCTTGCTCCTTTCAGATGCGCGCCCAATCCGGGGCCAATGGCTCAGCGGCTGGGGCGGGCACACCTGCGGCCTCGCCGGCGCCTCATGCTAAGCCGAAGAGCGAAGGCAAGCCCGCGGGCCAACGCGGCGTCTCGGTGAGCTTTCACAAGTCAGGGCGGATCAGCGGCAAGATCGATTGGCAGGGTCGCAGCGGTCGGCTGTGCCGGGCGACCACTCCGTTCAAGTTCGTCGGGCTCGCGAAGTTCAACGGCACGGCACGGCTCACACCCAGCGGGGTGCAGGCCAGCGGCCAGGGGCAGGCTTCCGGTAAGGCCTCCGGCGGCTCTCGCTCGACAGACTGCGATGCTCCGCACACGCCGGTGCCGGCGCTGCCGCCCGCCGTGGCGCTCAAGCCACACCCGGAGCCCACGCCCGAGCCCGAAGCCAAACCAGAAAAGCTGGCAAGGGCAGACGCCCACTCGATTCCGACGACGAAGCCGAACGCGAAGCCGCCCAAAGGCATCAAACCTCCCACGGGCAAGCCGACGGCGGAGAAGCCGCCTGCCGTCACGCCGCCGACGCCGCCGACGCCGGTCGGCCCAACTCCCGAACAACTCGAAACCCCCAAGCCGCCGCCCGCGGAGCCGCCGCCCAACGTGTTCGGCTACGAAGAGCCCGTGCTCGGCTGCTTCGAAGGCCAAGTCTTCCCGCTCGCCCCCAATACGCAGAAGCTGCCGACCAGCTACGATGCGCTCACACCGGTAAGCGTGCTCTACGCTTGTGAATGGGACATTGCCCCGCGCGCGTGGGACCAAGGCTTCCCCGGCATCGCGGATCGCTTCGAGTGGTTCGCGATTCGCTACACCGGCGGTTTTCGCGTCGCCGAAGCGGGCGAGTACGGCTTCCGCATTTCAAGCGACGACGGCGCCAAGCTCACGATCGATGGCCAGGAAGTCGTCGACAACGACGGCCAGCACGCGCCCAAGGAAGCGCGCGGCAAGGTCCAACTGGCCAAGGGCGACCACCCGATGGTGCTCCAGTACTTCCAGGGCCCCCGCTTCCAAATCAACCTGCAACTCTGGGTCACGCCGCCAGGCAAGGCCGAAGAGCTGTTTACGGTGCGGTGACGGAGGACGGGCGACTACCCTGCAGTGTGCGGTGGCCTGTCTTGGTGAAGTAGTTTATCGCTGAATGGGCTCGATCGTACTTGGGTCGCGGGGGCGCGACTTTGAGGGATGCCTGAGTCGCGCCACCCGCATCGACATAGCTTCATGCCTATCACGGTGCTTCGACTGGGAGTCTTGGGTTGTTGCAGCGTTATGGCCCTGGGCTCCACGGGGTGCGCAGACCAGCCCGCAGCGCTGATGGGGGCGTCGGGGAGCCCGGCCGCGGGCGGGAGCTCAGGGGCAGCGGCCACCCCTGGGGGGAGCCCAGGTGCTGGCAGCGGCGGGGCGCTCGCGACGCCGGCGGGCGGGGTATCGGGAGTGGCGGGCGCGGGCGGGACTGCCGCTCTGCCGGGGGGTTGGTTCGACCCCGCCTGGGCCAAGCGCTGGAGGGTCACGGTCACGGACCCCCTGCTGGCAGAACAGCT
>JANNWK010000427.1:0-2736 GCA_031408355.1 Myxococcales bacterium | reverse complement strand
GTCGCTGCACTGGTACTCGCTGGCGATGCAGGGCGCGTCCATACAACTGCCGGCGCTGGCACTGCAGTGGCCTGCGCTGATGCAGGTGTCGAGCGTGACCCAGGCGTCGCGGTCTTGCCCACATTCTTCTAGGTCGGCATCGTTGCAGCGAAAATCGCCCTCGTCGCAGACGGCATCGGCGCCGCCGGAGCTGCTCGACCCCGCCGTCCCCGCTGGCGTCCCGCCGGCGCCGCCCTCGTCGTCGCCTAGCTTGAAGTCGCCGAAGACGGCTTGGCAACCGGAAGCGACTAGCAAGGCTGCGAAAATCGAGGGAGCGAACAACCGAAGCGCACGCGGCTTGGACGATTTCATCAAAATGACCCCTGCGCGCCCACAACGCCGAGTCCGACGAGTGGTCGGATCCGCAATCCGGTTGCCGGAGGCGTCGGCTCCTCATCGCTCGGCCGCGTGAGCAGTAGCACCAAACCGGCGCCGAGCCCGACCGCACCGACCGCGAAGCCCACGCCCGAAATGGTGCCGTAGAGATGGTAGTCGTCGAGCGTGCCGCTGGCCGACGAGGGGCAGTCGTCGGCGGGCGTGCACTGCGAACTCAGATCCGAACGCTTGCCCAACGCCAATGCGCCCGTGATCCCGCCCGCCGCGAGACCCGCACCGCCGACCCCGAAGGCCACGTACATCAGGATCTTGCGGCCGCTGCCTGAGGCGACGGGAGCCGCCGAGTCAACCGTCACGCCCGCCGTGCTGGGGGCGTCCGGCAGCTTCTTGAGTGAGACTTCGAGGCTCTTCTCGCTCCCGGCGCCGAGCGAGATGGTTTCTTCGTGTGGCTCGTAGCCGTCGGCCGAGACACGGACCACGCGCGAACCTGGGTCAGCCGCGCGCCTGACGCCAAGTGCCGCCGCCGGGATAGTCGTACCGTCGAGCGTGACCGTCGCCTCAGGCGGTTCCTGGAGCACCACGGTGAGCCACGCCAGGCGCGGCTTCAGCGCTTCGACTTCCTTCTTGGCTTCCTCAAGCGCACGGAGCCACGACTTCGGGGAGGACTGGTTTACGCCCTCGCGCAGCACCAATTCGTACTTTTCGTGCGCCTCGACGAGGCGACCCAGGCCTTGCAGGGCCCTGGCCCAGTCGACCACCAACGTGGGTGCGTGAACGAGGCTGTCGGCTCGCCCAAAGCGATCGGCAGCCGTCTTGAAGTCCTGACTTTGGAGGGCCGTGTGGCCTTCAAGCGCCAGCGATCGCGCCGTTGCCCGGTCGGCCTCGGTTTCTTCCGCCGCCGCGGGCCGGGCCAGAGACAACGCACAAACCAAGCCTAGCCAAGCTGTCGCGAGCCTCATAGATTCAGATCCCATAGTCGGCGTTGGCGGGTGGACTTGCCGGCTGTGCCGGCGTGACCAGCCGCTTTTTCTTGTCCTTCTTCTTATCGTCGGCGTCGTTGGCGCCTGCGCTGGAGGATGCCGCGGGGGTCGGCGCTGGGGCGTCCGCCAGCCGTGGAGCCAGGATCGGCACGGGCGGGGCGGCTGGCGCGCTGACGGGGCCATCGAGGCCGTCGCTTGCGGAGTAGGCTGACGAGTCCGTGCCGCCGCGCAGCAAGACCGTGAGCGTGAAGCCCAGCGCTAGCAGGGCCGCGGCGCCTGCCGCCATTGCTAGCTTCCTCTGCCGCGGCGTGAGCGCCGCCAGCTGGGGCAAGACCGAGAGCCGCGTGCGTGAGACGGGCGCCCCAGTTTCGAAGTCCACGGCGCTGACGTCGCTCAGGTCCGGTAGCGAGTTGCGCTGGAAGCTGACCGATGAGCCGAGCGCTGGGTGGTGCGCCGCAGGGGGCTGGCTACCTCGGTCGGCGTCCACCATGCTCGTCAGCGAAGCGCGCGGCGGCAGAGTTGGCACGTCGCGTCGATCGAGTGCGGTCGCGTCGGCGAGCGCGTCGGAGAGTTCCTTCGCAGACTGAAAGCGCTGCTCGCGATCGCGGGCCACCGCGCGCTCCCAGAACGTCTGAAGCTCGGGCGCCAAGCTCGAATCGCGGTCGGTGAGCTTGGGGATCGGATCGTACAAGATCATCCCCATCAGCTCGCCGAGCGCTTCGCTTTCGAACGGCGGTCTTCCGGTCAGGCACTGGAAGATGATGATGCTCAGGCCCCACAAGTCGGAGCGCCAGTCGATATCCCGGCCCCGGGCCTGCTCCGGACTCATGTAGTACGGGGTACCCATGAAGGAGCCTGTTTTCGTGGCCTTGTCGGTCAGCGAGTAGCGATCGATCTTGGCGATTCCGAAGTCGAGCACCTTGGCCACTTCGTGATCGTCGCCGGGCACCAAGAAGATGTTTTCTGGTTTCAGATCGCGATGCACGATACCGAGCGCGTGAGCACGCGTGAGCGCGCGCGCCACCTGGGCGACGATCTCGTAGGTTTCGTGAATCGTCAGGCGTCCGACGCGGTCGAGACGTGCGCCAAGGTCTTCGCCCTGGAGGCACTCCATGACGATGAAAGGCATGCCTTGCCACACGCCATGATCGAAGACGTCGACGACGTTGGGTGAGCGGATCTGCGCGGCAGCTCGGGCTTCGCGTTGAAACCGAATCCGGACTTCGTCGTCGCCAACCTTGTCTGGGTCGACGAGCTTGATGGCGCAGGTGCTACCGAGCGAAAGATCGGTCGCTAGCCAGACCGCGCCCATCCCGCCCGCTCCGAGCTTACGCTCGAGCTGGTAGCGGTCCGCAATGAGGCTGCCAATCGTGAGGGGATC
>JANNWK010000426.1:0-5535 GCA_031408355.1 Myxococcales bacterium | reverse complement strand
CTGGCTTTGACGGCGCGGAGCCGCGGGTGCTGGTGGCCCACGACCTCTCGCCGGCTGAGACCGTCGGTTTGACGCGCGACAGGATCCTGGCGCTTGTCACCGAGGTGGGCACGCGCACGAGTCACACGGCGCTCGTGGCGCGCGCCTTGGAAATCCCCGCCGTGGTGGGCGTGGCGGGGGCGCTTGCTAGCATCGGCAGCGGGGACCTTTTGGTGGTGGATGGCCTGCGCGGTCAGCTGCTCGTGCACCCGCGCCCGGAGACAGTTTACAGCTTTCAGGAACGGGCGGAGCGTTACCAGGAGACGGCTCGCCTGCGCCGCGCCGCGCGGGATCGCCCGATTACGCTCGCCTCCGGCGAGCTCATCGAGCTGCGTGCCAACATCGAGCTGCCGTCCGAAGCTGTGGCTGCGTTGAGTCACGGGGCGCGTGGCGTCGGCTTGTATCGGACTGAGTTTCTCTACTTGGATCGGGCGGAGCCTCCGACGGAGGACGAACAGTACGAGACCTACCGCAAGGTGGCCGAGATCATGAACCCGCTGCCGGTGACGCTCCGGACGTTTGACATCGGCGGCGACAAATTCGCGTCCGTGTTTCAGATGCCGTCGGAGATGAACCCCGCGCTGGGTCTGCGGGCAGTCCGCTTGGGCTTGGCTCGCCCTGAGATCTTCATGACTCAGCTGCGGGCGATGGTTCGCGCTACCGCGCACGGCAAGCTGCGGATCATGCTGCCGATGATCGCGTCCCTGGGTGAGTTGTTCGCGGTCAGGGAGCTATTCGAGCAAGCGTTGACGGATGTGGATCAGCGTAGGCTCGCTCGCGCCCCGCATATCTCGCTCGGAATCATGGTGGAGGTGCCTTCTGCCGCGATCATGGCTCACGAGTTCGCCGAGCACGCGGAGTTCATGAGCATCGGCACGAACGATCTTGTGCAGTACACGCTCGCGGTTGACCGCTCCGCCCCGGAACTCGCCTACTTGGCCTCCTACTTCGATCCCGCCATCCTGCGGCTCATCCGCGGCGTTATCGTGGCCGGACGGGCCTGGGAGCGGTCCGTGCTGCTGTGCGGCGCGATGGCAAGCGATCCGCTGGCGGCACTGCTGCTCGTCGGGATGGGCCTGCGTGAGATGAGCATGGAGGCGGCAGCGGTGCCTGAAGTACGAGAGGTGCTGTCGAAGGTGAGCCTCGCTCAAGCTGAGCGCGCGGCCGACGACGCCCTGAAAGAGCGGACGGCCGCGGGCGTTCAGGCCGCGCTCACTCGGCATTTCGGCGGGTTGCTGGCCGACACCTAGCGCTCAGCTCACCTAGCAACTGGGCCTGCGGGCGTCCGATGAGCGGGCATGAAGCGCAGGGGCTCCGGGCTAGCGGCGGTAGGGTGCTGCCTGTTGGCCTGTTCGGGGGTGGAGCTGCCCCGTCTCGACCCGCCCGATCGACTCGTGCTGCTCCACACGGCGGACCTGCATTCGAGGCTGTTCCCGTTTACGGCGCGCATCAATCAGTTCGAAGCTTCGCTCGGTCTGGGCAGAGCGGGGGCGCTCGAGGAGCTGGCCGGCTTCGGCCGGTTGGGTAGCGTGCTTTCGACGCAGCTCGGGGCAAGCGAGCCGGTCCTGTGGCTTGACAGCGGCGACGCACTGGAGGGCGCCGAGGTGTTCGAGCGCTTCGGCGGCACAGCAGAGCTCGAGTTGCTTGGCGCACTTGGACTGTCCGCGATGGCTCTCGGCAACCACGAACTGTCCCTCGACGGGGCAGCGCTTTCGCAGCTGTTCGCCGATTCAGCTAGGTTTCCGGTGCTTGCCGCTAACGCGGTGCCGGCGCCGGCCTCGCCGCTCCGGACCAGGCTCGCGCCAAGCGCTGTCCTTGACGCCCGTGGTCTAAAAGTGGGCGTCGTGGGGGTCGCCAACGACGAGAGCCCGTCGCAGCTCCGCAGCGAGTCCAACCCTTGGCAGCTGAGCGTGGCCGAGATGAGCGCTTCGGTGCAGGCAGCGCTCGACGAGCTGCCGCCCCAGGTCGCGGTGCGCGTGGTGTTGAGTCACTTGGGGCTGGACGCCGATCGGGAGCTTGTCGCCCGCACAACCGGCATCGACTTGGTGCTGGGCGGCCATCAACACCTCGTGACGAGCGAGCCCGTCTGGGCCAGCGATTGCTCAACCGGTAAGGTCGCTGCGGGGCGCGCTTGTAGCTCAAGGAGCGTGCCTATCGTTCACAGCGGCGCGTATGGCAAGTTCGTTTCACGCCTGGAGTTGTCGCTTGGGACGGTGCCGGCGGATCCACCTCGTTCCGGCGTGCTTGCGGTTCAACTAAAGCAGCTACCGCTCAGCCAAGACGTCCCCGAGGAGCCACGGGTCCTCGAGTTGCTGGCGGCCTATCGCGACAGCGAGCCGGCAGCGCCGCTTGGGTTTGTGCCGGAGCGACTGAGCCGACGCTCCGCGCTCGGTGGCGACTCGGCTCTGGGCAATTGGGCGACGGACGCGGTGCGCAAGCTGGCCTCAGTCGATGTGGCCCTCCTCAACACGTCGGGCCTTCGTGGCGACGTTGAGGCTGGCGTCCTGTTGCGGTCGGAGCTAGGGCTCAGCTTCCCGTTCGCGGAGGGGTTTGAACGGCTGTGGACTACGGGCGCAGTCCTGAAACGCGGCCTCGTTCGGGCGATGCAGAGGAGCGCCAGCAGGGGCTGCGATTCGACGCTGCAGCTCGCTGGGCTGCGGTTGCTCGCCCGTTGCGCCGACTGTGCCGACGGGCTGGCCAGCTGCGTCGTAGCGTTTCGGCCCGGGGTGGGGCGGGGCGAGGTTCCGCTGCAGGACGACGAGCTGCTGACGGTTGCCGTTCCGCCGTACCTGATGCAGCCCGGGGCGGATTTCGAGGAGCTGGGACAAGTCGGTGGCAGCTCGCTGCTGCGGTCTCTTCCGGCGCTGCTCGCGCAATCGCTCGGAGCACGGCCTCGGTGTCCGACAAAGCTGCGCGCGAGCTGCCGCAGCAGCCTGACGGCCCTCTCCGATGCGCGCTGCCAGGTCGGGTTCGGCAGCCACGCGTGTCCGGTCAGCCGGGAGCGCGCAGCGGCGCTCTGCGAGTCGTTGCCCTGCATCCAGGCAGAGAGGGATGGGCGGCTTGAGCTTTTTCGGTGACGCGCGAGCGCTGGGGTTTGCCGCGGCTTGCGCTGCCCTTGCGATGTTTTTCAACCGCTCGAGTCCTGCCCAGGCTGCGAGCGCGACGCCGGAGCCGGCGGGCGGCGGCCCCGTGGCGGCTGAACTGAGCTGGCTGCTCGGCGAACCCGACGTACTGGGCAGCCGCGCGTCAGCGAGTCACGGGAGCTCGTTCGACTCGATTTCGCGCGCTACGACTGGCCGAGAGAATCACTTGCTGTTGGCGGTTTCGGGCGAGCGAGCCGGGCTGCATCCCCGGATTTGGACGTTTGCGGGTCTGCGTTTGGAGCTCGATCTCAAGGGTGACGGCGCCGAGCAGACTTGGCCCGTGCGTGATTCGGGAACATCTTTGGGCCTGGCCTTTCGCGGTGAGGGCGGGATCGAGCTTCGCCTGGAGCTGTTCCCGTTCGACACCGACGCTCTCCGGCTCGGGCACCTGCGCACTCTGACCTGGGGCGGGACGAACAGCGCTGGCTTCGACTCGATCTTCGTACAGCAACACGGGTTGGCGCCCGGTGTGTCGCTCGCCATCGAAACGTCGCGCGTCGCGCTTTCTGGGGCTGTCAAATGGGCGCGGGCAGGTGGGACAGGCGAGCCAGCATCGACGCTTTGGGGCGCGCTCATCGAAGGACAGCTCGCTCTCCTTAGCGAGCTGCGCGCCGAGCTAGGGCTCGGCTATTTCGAGCAGGGCAGGCTCGGCGTGGGCGCTGGCGAAGCGCAGGGCCTCGCGCAGGGGGCGTCGCTGCGGCTTGTGTGGCATCGGGGCCAGCACGAGCCGGTCCTCTCGCCCGAACCGTTCCGACCCTGGCCGTTGGGACAGGACGGGCCGCTCGGAGTGGCCCTGGCGCAATCCTCCGGGCTGGCGGTGGCCGGCGAAGCGGTGGTGCTCGTGGAGCGGCTCCAGCGGTTTGAGGATCCACGGCGCGTCGCGCTGATCCCGGCGCCGGCCGCTGCCGTGTATGGTTCGCTCCGACGAGATGCGTGGGGCGCGCACGTCGCGCTCGTTTGGCGGAGCTTGCCCTTCGTGCTCAGAAACGAGCCGGGGGTGCCTGTCGGTTGGACGCTGCCGGTGCGCCAGCTCGCGCATGCGGAGCTAGCCGCTTGGGTGGGCGCAAGCCGGACGCTCACCCCCTGGCAACTAACGCCTAGCGCCGAGTTCGGGCTGCTTCTTCCTGCCGCCATCGAGACGGAAAGCTCGCTCCCAGGCTACGCGCAGACGTTCATTGTGCGCGGCCCGCGGGCCATCGAGCCGCTCCCGCTGGGCGCGGGCAGGCTCCCGGTCGCGGCGGCCCGGGCGGCGCTGCGCTGGGACGCCTCGGCGACCTTGGGTCTGGCAATTTTTGCGGAATATGAGCGTGATGCGAACCTATCGCGGCTCCAGAACCGGGGCGGGCTTTCGCTCCGGGGCTTCGCTTCGCCCGACCGGCTGGGGCTGGGCGGCTACGCCGCGGCGCGATTCTGAGGCCCGTGCGGCGCTTAACAATTCCGTGCGCCGCCCGTACCCGCAGTTGGTTTGAACGGCATTTCTGCGGCTCTTCTGGCGAGTGTGGCGGTTTTCAGCTTGGCCTCGGCGTGCGTCTACGATCCTGATGACCGCTGCGGCGAGCATCAGGTCATCATCGACAACGACCGCTGCGCCTGCGAGGCCGGCTACGTGCCTGGCGACACCGGCTGCGTAGCGTGCGCGGAGCACGAACAGGAAGTCGGCGGCGCCTGCGTCTGCGTGGCGGGCTACGCCAGGGCGACGGAGGCCGTGGCCTGTGAGGTGATCCCCGGCGGCCTCGGCGTTGCCTGCGACACCGAAAGTCAGGCCTGCCCTGCCGGCGACTACGAGACCTGTCACCTGGTCGAGGGGACAGTCGGCTATTGCACCGCCACCGGCTGCGAGACGTCCGAGGACTGCGAGAGCGGCTACATGTGCCAGCGCTCAACGGAGGGCAACTACTGCCGACGCCCGCCCACTGGCTACGGCGATCCGTGCGAGAGCGACGGCGACTGCGCGGCGGGCGAGGCGACCTTCTGCGAGACGCTGCAGTCGAACCAGTGCTTGGTAGCGTGTTCGGCCACGAACGCAGATGTTTGCTTCGAAGGTGAGGTCTGCTGCGACTTCGTATTTTTTAGCCCCATTTGCGTGCCAAAAGACGCCTGCACCGCTCCTGGCAGCGTGCTGGGGCCGACATGACCCCTCGGAGCTGGCGGCGTGGAGCCTGGGCGGTCGCCCTCGGGATCGTCTCGAGCAACGCGGCAGCCCAGGCAGCGGTTCCGCCCGATGCGGCACCGCCGTCGCCGCCGCCGGCCACCCCCTCGTCGCCGCTCCCCGAAAGCAGTGCCGCTGACCCGTTCTCCATGGAAACCGAGGGTGGCGGCATGCTGCTCGCCGGCGACGGACCGAAGCTCGAAC
>JANNWK010000425.1:0-2309 GCA_031408355.1 Myxococcales bacterium | reverse complement strand
TCGCCGGGGCGCTCACCGCCGCGGGGCTCGTCGAAACGCTCCAGGGGCCAGGTCCGTTCACCGTCTTCGCGCCCACGGACGCCGCCTTCGCCAAGCTGGCCGCCGTTCCGACCGGTGACGCCTTGAAGGACGTGCTGCTCTATCACGTGGTGTCCGGCGCCGTCGGCTCCGGCGATCTCGCGGTGGGGGACGTGCCGACCTTGCTGGACGGGCAGAGCGTCGCGGTCGCGCTGTCGCCCGCCGTCACCATCAACGAGTCCAAGGTGACCGCGGCCAATATCATCACCAAGAACGGTGTCATCCACGTGCTGGACACCGTGCTCATCCCCGAATAGCTCTAAAGCGCAAGGCGGGCGCCGTCGCCTAGGGCGTCGCCCGCTTTGCGTGTCCTAGCTCGCGGAGCTTCACTGGCAGGCTGGCCCAAAGCGCAGCGCGTCGATACCTATGTTGAAGGACGATCCCTGCACGGCAACTCCGAGGTTCTCCGGAGACATCAGACCCAGCGCCACACAACGGGTTGACCAGCGCGAGCTGAGGTCGAGATCTTGAAGAGGAATGGCAGCGAGCAGGCGCCGCGTGACGCACGCGCCTTCGATCGCGTAAAGCTGCAGGGTCGCCGTGGGCGGCGTCGGAGCGCGGTTGATCAGATCGAAGTACAGGCCCGCGCCAGGAGCTGGCCGTGAGCCTTCGTCGGCGAACCAAAGGCCAAACTGCGCGTCGGACTCGTTGTCCGGCGCGCACGGGCTGGTGCAAGCCTCTGCTGATTCCACTCCGAAGAACGCCGAGCCATCGCTGGCCGGGTCTTCACGGAGCGTCACGACCCCGCTCGTTCGCGTCGGGCAAGTATCCCAGCCATAGCCCTGCTGGCCTTCGAACGAGCCGCCCTTCAAGTAGTCCGCGTTGAAGGGCACGTCCTCGCTCGGCACGTAGCTCGTGGCGCTCGCTTGACCCGCGCTGCCGCCCTGTGCCGGCCCAGCTTGAGGCCCTGTAGAATGACCGGCGCACGCCACGCCGCTGCCGCTGCCGCTGCCGATCAACAGAACGATTCCCAAGAAACCACCGGCTTGCCGCATCCAACGTAGATAGCCTGGGACGCCCATCGGAGACCAGTATACGGTGGCGGTTCTCCTGCGCCGCGCTCGTGGTTCGGGCGGTGTACTAGCTAGACTGGTTTGAACTGACACGAGGGATCGGCCAAATGCGACGTCACTTTTCATCCGTGGGACTCCTCCTCTTGGCGCCCCTGGCACTGGCAGTGCCGCTAGCGCTCGGCAGTTGCAGCGACACAGAGGGAACGGCTGCGTTCCCCGGCGTGGGCGGTGGCAGCGGCGGCAGCGCTGGTAGCGGTGGCGTCGACGGCATGGACATGCCGGGCGGCGCTGCAAGCACGGCCGGTAAGGATGGAGCGGGCGGCGGCGCGAGTGGCGGCAGCGCGGCGGGCGGTGTCGCCGGCGGTAGTGGAGCCGGCGCTGGCGCTGGCGGCAAAGCTGGCGCTGGCGGTACCGGTGGCGCCTCCGGCAGCGGCGGCACGGGGGGCGTTCCGGTCGTGCGCGTCTACACCATCGAGGGCTGCGATGACGCTGGCGCTGGCGGCGCTGGCGGCGCTGGTGCTGGCGGCGCGGCCGATGTTGGTGGTGCTGGTGGTGCTCCCGAGGCGGGCGGTGCTCCCGAGGCGGGCGGCGCCGGCGGTGCTGGCGGTGCTGCCGGACCTGGCCCCCTCCCCAACCTCTTCGCGAGCTTCACCGTTTACAACTTCGAGACGGACCAACCTGTCCAAACCTGCGTGGGCAAGGTCGCCGACTTCAACATCACCATCACCGGCGACGCGCCGCTCACCGTGCTTACCAACATCGCGCCCGGCATCAACCCGGCGAGCGTGGTCTGGACCTACGATGGGGTACCCCAAGGTCCCCACAACCTCTTCCCCTATTCGCTGGGCCCCGACGACAACGGCGACTATCAGGAACCGACGCCGCCCTTGGCGCCCGGCGACCACACCCTGACCATCACGGCCTACGACCAGGCGGACGGGCTGGGCAGCGTGCTCGGAACCATGACGATCACGCTCACCGTTGTCAACGGCACGGCGTAAGCCGATCGACGTGCGTGGCACAGCTCACCGGCAACAAGGCGCTGGCCAGCTTGGGCGGAGCTCGCCTTGGAGCCTCTTGGCGTTGAGCACGCTAGGCACTCTGAGTTGTGCGTTTCCCGCGTATCGGCTTGAGCTAGAAGCGGGGGGCGCGCCCGGTGCCGGAGCCGGGGCGGTTGCTGCAGGCGGCACGCAGAGCGGCGGGAGTCAGGGCGCTGCG
>JANNWK010000424.1:0-1614 GCA_031408355.1 Myxococcales bacterium | reverse complement strand
CCCCCGAGCTGTACCAGTGTACTGCAGTGCAAGTCCGTGAGCGTTTTGCCTGCTTGCGCATCGCCGCTAGGATGCAAGTGTACGAACGGTCAGTGCTTGTATCAGAGAAAGGACCTGCCCACCTGCCCGTGTATCGCTGGTGAGGTACAGACGTGTCCCGATGGGAAGCACAAGACTTGCGTCAAGGCGGCGACTGACGTCACGCAGTGGGGCGTCTGCCAGTAGAGCCAAGACTTGAGTGCCGCGGCCGAGCATCAGGGGGCCGCCAGGGCGCAGATTTCGTGCAGTCGATGCCCGTCGGCATTGTCGAGCGCCAGTGGCGACACCTCATCTATTGCAGCAGAACTGGATACGATTTTGACTATTTCCTGCCGCGGCCTCGGTGGCTAGCGTCCGCGCAGCTCGCAGGGAATGAGCCGCGGGAGCCTGCCAATAGGCGCTCTTGCCGAACCAACACGACGAGGGATGAAGATGAAGTTTGCCCATGCCTTAAGAAGCATTCCAGTAGTCCTTGCTGCGACGCTTGCGTTCGCGTGCGCGAGTGATGTTGGCGAAGAGCCCGTGGAGCAGATTGCGAGTGAGCTTGTTGTCTATCCGCCATTGTGCAGCAACGCTCCGCAGTGCGCTTCGGGCGGGACGTTGCCGGTCTGCGCCTCGCCGCTGGGTACTCGATGCCGCAACGGTCGCTGTGTGTATACCAAACTGGCGGAGTCGCCCTGCCAGTGCATCGCGGGGGAGATCCAGTCCTGTGTGGGTGGCACGACCCGTACCTGCATCGCGACCGGGACCCGGAGCACGAAGTGGGACGTCTGCAAGTAGGCGCTGCTCGTCGAGTCCACTGGCGATACCCAAGCGCTCCTCAATCGCCGCACTCAACGTCTCTCTTGGATCAGCCGTTCAATCTCAGCCGATCGACCAAGGCCGTGGGTGCTTGTCCCGACGTCACTTGAACCGGCGGGCGGCGCCGTGCTCGCTGCAGGCGGCGTGGCGGCGTGCGTCGTCGTCGCGACGCTGAAGCGGCCCGTTTGTGGCTCATTTTGGCGCGGAATCGCTTTCGGGGCCGGAGCGGGCGGGCGGCTCGGCGGAGCTTGAGCGGTGACGGCGGGGGGAGTTCGTGGTGCCGCGGCGCTCACGCTTGCTTCTGTGGGGATTGGCAACGCCACCGGCGCGGCTGAGGCGCCTGGCTCGATGGGCCGTGCTGCTGCCGTCTCGGGCTCTCTGGGCGCTTCTGGTGCTGCCTGCCTTTGCAGTGCGATGCCGCCCAGCACGATACTGCCCGCTGCTGCCGCGACGGCCCAACTGCGTCGAGCGCTATTCGGTCGTTCGCTGGTTCCGGCGCTCACGGAGTCGGCGCCCCGCGCGCTCTTGCCGGAGGGTGTTTCCGCCGCGACCGGCAGGGTGGTGGTGCACGATTCCGGTGGCTGCGCTGCGATGCTGCGCGAGACCGGCGAGATGGAGGAGGCCTGCCACATCCCGGTGACCCGCGTGAGCGAGACGCGCGCGTCGTTGCTGCCGAAGGGGGCCAGGGCGGTAGCGAGGTCTGCCGCGTTGGCGTAGCGCTGGCTGCGGTCCTTGGCGAGGCACTTGAGGACGACGGCTTCCAGGCCGCTTGGC
>JANNWK010000423.1:0-12723 GCA_031408355.1 Myxococcales bacterium | reverse complement strand
GCGCCCGGCGCGAACACGCTCGGATTCGCGACGAGCGCCAGGCTGCCACCCTTGCTACCGCCGTGGCAGCCATTGCAACCGCTCGCCGCGATGCCACCCGCGCGCGCGTGCGCTTCCGCCGCGAGCGCAGTGGTCCCCGCGAACGCCAGCACACCGGCGACGATTCGCCAGGCCAAGCCTGCTCGCCCAATCGACCAGCGCACGCTTGTTCTCTAACCCGAGGCAGTTCGCTACGCTGGTGCTCTTCCGGATTTCTTTGAAGCGGGACCCGCAGTCTGACTGAAATATTCTGGTGTATGCGCCAGAGATCCCCGCGGGGTCCGCGGAGTATCGAATCTATCTGAGTGGGCTCAGGCGCTGCGCTGGGCGGCCTTGTCCAGGCGTGAACGGAAGCCTTCGAGTATCTCCGGATCGCTCCGGAAAAGGACCTTGACCCCGTCGTCTTCGTAGCGCTCCGTTAGCACGCGGCCTTGCTCGTGCATCTCCGACACCAAGCGTTGTTGGGAGTAGGGCACGATCAGCTCTGCTTCGGCGTAGCGAGCCTCGAAGAAATCCAGAATCCGCGAGCGAATCAGCTGAACGTCCGCAGACGCCTTGGCGGAGATGAACCAAGCGTCGGGTAGCTCCGCTTGTAGTTCGGCCAGCTGCTCACTGGAGAGCCGGTCCGTCTTGTTCAGGACCAGACGGCCCGGTACCTGGTCGGCGCCGATCTCTCGCAGTACTTGGCGTGTCACCTCGAGTTGATCGCGAAAGCTAGGGTCCGAGGCGTCCACCAGGTGGAGCAGCAGTGAGGCTTCGAGCGCTTCGTCGAGGGTGGACTTGAAGCTAGCTACCAGATCGTGCGGCAGCTTCTTGATGAAACCGACGGTGTCGCTCACAAGGACGCGCGGCTTGGCTTCCGGCTGTAGCGCGCGGACCGTGGTGTCGAGGGTCGCGAACAGCTTGTCCTCGACATACACGTCGCTGCTCGTGAGCGCGCGCATGAGCGACGATTTTCCAGCGTTCGTGTAGCCAACCAGGGCTACGCGCCGCGCCCCTTGTCGGTGTGAGCGACGCACCGCCTGCTCGCGTTGAACGCCCGAAAGTTCGTGGCGAAGCTCAGCGATTCTGTCGCGGATGCGTCGGCGGTCCAGCTCCAGCGCCTGTTCGCCGGCGCCTCGACCTTGCTGTCGCTCCTTGCCGCGCGGCGATTCTCTCAAGCGTGGGGACTCGTAGGCCAGCCGCGCGATCTCGACTTGTAGCTTGGCCTCGCGACTCTTGGCATGGCGGTGGAAGATTTCGATGATGACGCCGGTACGGTCGAGCACGCTCGTCCCCGTAGCCTGCTCCAGGTTGCGGAGCTGGCTGGGTGAGATGTCATGGTCCACAGCTATCAGCGCGATTTCAGGCTCCGCGTCAGCCTGCTCGCCGTCGTCATCCCCCGGGTCGCGGGTTGGCTCCGAAGGAGCCTCGGGGTTCGTGTCCTCCCAGCCCGCGTGTTCTCGCGCCTTGTGGCGCGTTGGCTGCTTCCGCTCCACCTGGCCGGAGCCGCCCGTGAGCTCGGCCAGCGCCTGGAGCTTGCCCTCGCCCAGCACCGCCGCTGGCGCCAAACTGCTGCGGGCCTGCGAGACTTGGCCCACGACCTCGTAGCCGAGCGTGCTCACGAGCCGCGTCAGTTCCGCCAGGCTGGCGTCGAACGCCGCTGTTTCGACGTCTGGGAGCTTGACGGCAACGAGTATCGCCCTGGGGCGTGACGCTGAAGGCATGGCCGGCTCGGTATAGCAGCTTGGTGGGGCGAGACGAGCCTGCGGACCGGTTAGAAGTCCTGCAGCCCGCTGAGCGAGCCTTGTGCCACGGCGAAGGTGGCGTCCACGCCGTCAAGCCGAGCGTAGAATACGCTGGTGCCTTGCAGGGTATCGCGCCGGCCGATGCGGAGGCGGCGCACCTCGCCCTTGTCGCCCGTGAAGGTGACCTGCAAGCTTGGCTCGGTGAGTCCCTCGTTCGGGAGGGCCGCGCCGAAGTGCACGAGAAAAGCTGCCTTCAGTGAGCTGAGCGCCTCGACCAGCGCGAGCACGCGTGCCGGACTGAGCGGGCCGTCGCTTTGCCAGCTTGCGTCTCGGCGCTGCAGTCGGAGGCGCCTGCTGCCCGAGGCCAGCTCCAGTTGCGTGAGCGCCGCCAAGTTGGCGGGCGACAATGAGCGATCCACGAGCGATCCTGTCAGCGCCATCGCGGCGGATCGCGCCAGGATGAACACCCCCGGATCGCTGTCCAGCTTCGCGAAAACTCCGCCTAGACTGGGCCCGCCCAGGGTCAGCTCGCGTCGACCGGCCGGGCCCTGGGCCAGCGCTAGGAGCTCCAAGGTAACGCGGGCCTGCGGCTTGGACAGGCCGAAGCTGCCGTCGTCCGTGTCCGCAACCCAGCGCTCGGCGCGGAGCGTACCCAGCGTTTGCACGACGTCGGCCACGAGCGAGGCGTCATGACTGAAGCCGGCCGGCGATTCGAGCTGGTACAGTCCCTCGCGGCTCCGAGAGACGCGCTCCGTGCGTCCCTGGGTGTGGATACTCAGACTCCCCAGCTCCGAAGGCGAGAAACTCAATACCTCGAGCGGCCTGAGCAAGCTGGCATCAACTCGGAAAGCGCGCGCCGCGTCGGCGTCCAGTCGCAGGACAACCTTGTCGCGTTCCCGCTGGAGGAACAGCGAACCATCGGCCAGGGGCGCACCCACCAGCACGCGCTCCACCTGGCGCGCGCGATCTTTCACGCCCGCGGCCTGGACGGTGAGCTCGCCGCTCGCGGGCGCAAGGCCTAGGCGGGATAGCTCGGGGCTCTCAACGCGAGTAGCGACGGCCCGGACGATCTCCGTGATGCGCTGGTTTCCAGCGTCGAGCGCCACTTCGCCCGTGTTCGGTGCGCGCAGCCGAAACCCCGTGTCCTTGCGAGCGAGTTCCAGCTTGGCAGTCCCGATCCTGAGCGACAGCTCCTCCACCTCGTCCATCCGCGCGAAACACGGTGTCTTCAGGCGAAGCTCGTCTGGTACCACGCGCAGGGCTTGGCCGATTTCCCTGGCGAGGCAGCCCGCTTTGCCCGGTCCGCCTTGCCCTTCGCGGAGCACCACGATCAGCGAAGGCGCGCCCGGGCAGGCACCGCCAAGCTTGAGCTCGACAGGCGGCAACGCAGGATCGTGGGGCTCCAGTCGAACCTGCACTACGTCGGTGCTCAGTGCAGCTCGCGCGCTTGCCGGATCCAGAAACTGCTCGGTGGAGAGTCGGGCGAGGGCCGTGAGGACCGCGTCGACGGCCTCGCGCGCGGCCAGCTCCTTGCGCGCGTAAAGCTCGAACCAGCGCTCGCCAGCTAGGTCTTGAGTGATCTGGAGCGTGACCCCGGCGTGGCTGAGCTGGATTAGCCGCAGGTCGCTGGCTGCGTACTCGACGTAGCGTGTTTCTCGGAACTTGCTGAAGGGCTGATCTAGATCCGTGAGTAGGCGCGCGTTTACCGTGTACAGCCGGGGTGCCGAACCTTCCGCGTTGACCTCGGCGTAGTGCGCGCCCGCCGGTGCCGGTGCCGGGCCACCCAGCAGCAGAGTTTGCCGCCCCTGCTTGCTCTGAAGCGCGATGCTGAGTCTGGGCCGGGTGAGGCCAGCTTGCTCGCGCGGCACGTCGGCAGGTCGGACGGGCGCCGCTTGCTCAAGCGCTCCGAGCAGACTGGCCACGCTAGCGATGTCGGCCCGTTCCTGCCAGGGTGAGACGATGCGGAAGTCATCGCCCGCGCGGACTAGCTCCAGTCGGTCCTGACCCCTCGTCAAGACGACTCGGCTGACTGCCTCTCGAGTGAAGCTAGCCAGGAGCTTGGCACTTCGGGCCTCGATTTGGTCGGTGCCCGGGGCGTCGAGCGTGGCCCAAACGAGGCCGAGTGTCCCGAGCGCCAGCGCCAGGATGGCTCCGTTGACGATGAGCTGCCGTTGCATGGCCTAGCTTGCTTGGCGCGATCGCTGCTCTGTGCTGCGTCGGCGCAAGAGCACGAACGCTCCCAGCAGTATCGCCGAGCCCGGCATGTAGAGGAGGACGTAGCGCATAACCTCGCCCAGGGACTCTTCGGTCAGCGCGACGCCCAGCTCTCGCTCGGGCTTTTCTGGCACGCTGAGCAGGCTGGGTCGCGCCGCCACCCAGCTCAGCGCGTTCTCGATCAGGCGGCGATTGCCATACAAGGAGGGGTCTTGGAAATTGCGGTTCCAAGCCAGATTACTGGCTCCAGACACGAACATGCGCGGCCCGTAGCCGGCCGTGCTCCCGTCCGGCTTGGGCAGTTCAGCGGCCGCGGCCAGGCCAAAGCTGCCTGACTTCGCCCGCTGCAGCAGCTCGCCTCTGCGACCGGGATCGCTGAGCGGGGCGAGATCATCGATGGCCAGCGACCGCTCGCTGGACTCGAGCAGCAGATTTCCTCCGGGGCCCGCGCTCAGCGAGCGCGCCTGTACGATCAGAACCCTGGAAGAAAGCTTGTCGTCCTCGTGCAGCACGCCGCGCGTGATCGCGTGCGTTCGAAGACCTGCGAAGAAGATCTCGCCCTCGCCCTGCGGCAGGCGCAGCGCGGCGTCGGCCTCAAGCACGAGATCACGCCCCAGGCTGAGGCCGGCTAGCCCAAGGACGCTATCGAGGCCGCTGCCCCGGACCCGCTGATCCTCCTTCAGCGACGGCGCGAGCAGCAGTGCTGCGCTGCCTCCGCCGCGCACGTAGTCGGCTATTCTCCTTGCCTCTTCCGCTCCGAACTCGAGTTCGGGCGTGGCGATCACGAGCGCCCGGCAACCGGCAAGATTGGGTGCGCTTTCGGTCGTGTCGACGCTGCTTACCTCGTAGTTATTCTTGAGCAACCGCTGTTTTAGCTCGCTCAGGCCCTCTGGTCCGGCATCGTCGAGCGTGGGCTCCCGGTGTCCGACGCTGAAGCAGAGCCGGGCCTTCTCGGTGAGCAGCACGCTCGCCAGCGCTCCTGAAAGCGCTTGCTCGAGGGCCGGTCGAGCGCGACCCGAAGCTTCGTTGACACGCAATAGCTCGTCGCCGGTGATGAACCAGTGGCGCGTTTCTTGGGCCACAATGATGGCCGCGTCGGTGACGAGGCGTCCGTCGTCGGCCTTGCCGGCGAGGATCTGGTAGCGCTGTTGGACGGCCATAAACTCAGCCGGGTTGCGATCGGGGTCGACGTAGCGGACCCGCATCTGCGTCGTCTCCGCGCCGTAGGCAAGGAGCATGTGCCGGACGCTCAGCGTGAGCGGATCGCTCGCGCTCAGCAGCACCACCACGTCGATGCCGCCGCGCCCAGGCTCGCCGAGCGAGCGCAGTAGGTCGCGTGTGGGCTCGGACAACGAGTAAAGCCGATCGGTCGTGAAATCCCAACGCTTGTAGAAGCGCGCGCCGAGCGCGTTGAGGTTCACGAGCAAGAGTGCGCCCCCGAGCACGCCGAGTCGCGGTAGCCAGCGCCGCAGACTCAATCCAGCCTCCAGGAGTCCACGACTCTGATCGTGAGGAACAGGCAAAATACGCTGGAAGAGAGGTCGTACACGAGGCGCCGCGTATCCACGAGCCCTCGCGAGAAGTCCTCCATATGACCCACCAGGGACACGTGCGCGCAGATGTCGCGTAGCAGTCCGGGATCGAAGAGGTACTCGCCGATACCCAGCACAAACAAGCCGAACTGGAGCAAGCTGGTGATCAACAACGCCACAAACTGGCTCTTGGAAAGTGAGCTGGCCAGCGCCCCTATCGCTAGGTACTGGGCGCCGACGAGGAGTAGCCCAAGGTAGCTCGATAGGACCACGAGCCAATCCACGTCACCCGTCTTTCTCAGGATGACGACATACAGCAACGTGGGCAGCCAGATCAGCGCGTAGGTCAGTAGGGCGGCGGCGTATTTGCCCAGCACCACGCCCGCCGAGGTGACGGGAGCCGTCAGCAGCGTCTCAATCGTTCCGCTGCGGCGCTCTTCCGCCAAAAGTCCCATGCTGAGGGCGGGGCAAACCAGCAAGAGAGTCATGAGCAGGAAGCCCGAGCTCTGTCCGAAGTAGGCGCCGAGCGGACCCTCGTCCCCCGAAGGCTGCGCCGCGCCGGCGAACTGCACCAGGATGGAGTAGAAGATGCCGCCTTGCAGCAGCAGAAATACGCTGAGCAGCACCCAAGCCAGCGGCGTGACCCAGAGGCTCAGCAGCTCACGCCGGAGAATGGCGAGAAACCCGCTCAATCAGCGGCTCCCTCTGGCAGACTGATGGCTGGTTTGAACGAGCTAGTGGGTTCGGGTGGCGCTTCCACGGTGAGCTCCGCGAACACCTGTTCCAGCGTGGCCCGCTCCGGCGCGACACTGGACACGGCCACACCGGCCAGTACCAGCGCGCCTATTAGCGCTTCGTGCGCCTCGAGTCCGGCACCTTCCGTCAGCGAAACGCGCAGGCGGAGGCGCCCGCTCTCGTCCTCTGGCTCGACCGTAGCGTCGGTGACACACGCCAGCTCACGCGCGAGCAGGGGCGCGCGGCCTTCGGGATCGCGCACCCGTACCAGCAAGACTTGGCAGCGTCGGCCGCGCGACAGCTCGGCCAACGTTCCTTGCGCCACCAGGCGGCCACGGTCGATCACCAGCGCCCGCTGACAAGTCGCTTCTACCTCGGAGAGAATGTGTGTCGACAGCAGGATCGTGTGGTCCTCTGCTAGCTCGCCTATCAAGCTGCGAACCTCGCGGACCTGATTCGGATCCAGGCCGGCGGTAGGCTCATCCAGAATCAGCAGCGGCGGATCGGCGACCAGCGCGTCGGCCAGGCCGACACGCTGCCGATAGCCCTTGGATAGATGACCGATCACCGTCTCCGCGACGTCCGTGATGCGCGCGCGCTCAAGCGAACGCCGAACGCCGAACGCCCGGCGCTTGGCCGGAACGCACTTGAGTCGCGCCCGAAACTCCAGGTACTCGCGCACCCGCATCTCCGGATAGAGCGGCGTGGCTTCAGGCATGTAACCGAGCGAGGCGCGCGCGGAAAGGGAGCTGTCCCCTAGGTCGTGGCCGTTGACCCGGACTTTTCCAGCGGTCGGGCCCAGGAAACCGGCCAGGATCCGGAGTGTGGTGGTCTTTCCGGCGCCATTGGGGCCTAGGAAGCCCACCACCTCCCCACGACCCACTGAGAACGAGACATCACGCACCGCGACGACGCTGCCGTAGTCCTTGCTGAGCCGTTCCACCTCAATCATCGGGGCCTTCAGCCGTGAGTCAGAGGGCCGACGACCGGCTCACGCGCGCGGCTGCTCTTCCTCGGGCTCGTCATCGCTAGCGCCCTCTTCCTCGAGCAGCGCACCGTGACACTTCTTGAACTTCGTGCCCGAACCGCAAGGGCACGGGTCGTTGCGGCCGATGCGCGGCGCTGCGTTTCGCACCGGCGCTGGGCCCTCTCCGGCGGCTAGGCGCTGGAGCTGGGCAAGAGCGGCAACCTGGTCGTCCGTCTCCTCACCGGGGTGGCGCGCGACGGCGTGTTCCAACTCGGCCAGGTGCCGCGCGTCGGCCTCGGCCTCTAGTGCGGCGATCTGATCTTGGCGTTGGATCTGCACCTCGAACAACTTAGCCAACACCGTGCTCGACACCTTGGCCATCATGTTCAAGAAGAGGTTGTAGCCTTCCTTCTTGTACTCGTTCTTGGGGTCGCGCTGTCCGTAGCCGCGCAGGCCGATGCCGTCACGCAGGTGCTCCATATTGGACAGGTGATCGACCCACGCCTCGTCGATCTGCTCTGTGTAGATGTACCGAAAAATACGCAGGAAGAGCTCGACTCCGACCTCTTGTTCACGCGCTTCGAAGGCCTCCTGGGCGCGCGCGTACAGTTCGCGGACCAGCATGCCGGACTCGCCAATTTCCAGGATGTCGCGCGGAAGCTCGCGTTGAAAATGCTCCTTGAAGCCCTCTTCAATGCCCTTCCAATCCCAGTCCTCGGCGGGCTTGTTCTCGGCGCAGCTCTCCTCGACCATCGCCGAGAGGACGCGATCGATCAGATCCAGCACGCGTTCACGCTGTTCCGAGAGCCCGCGCGGGACGAGCTCGGCCAGCTCTTCGTAGACGATGAGCGGCGTTAGGTTGCGCCGACCCTCGAGCGCCAGCTTGACGCCCCACTCCTGGTAGACGTCCCGCTGCAGCGACTCTAGCTCGACGATCTTGTCGAGCTTCGCGAAGTCCTCGCCGGTGAGCGGCTGATACTTGTCGCCTTCGCGCTTGGGCGCCACGGGAGGGTCGCAGTAACCCCCGACAAGCTGAGCGACGATTGGGATGAGCTTCTCCGCGATCTTCGGATCGGTCACGGTGAGGCGCGTCTCTCCCGTAGGTTTGCCGGCGTCGTCCAGCTCTTCGGGCGCGTACAGCCCGACCAGCAGCTGCTGGCGAAGCGAGTACACGGTCTTGCGCTGTGCGTTCATCACGTCGTCGTACTCGAGCAGGTTCTTCCTGATGTCGAAGTTGCGTTCCTCGACTTTGCGCTGAGCATTTTCGATGCTGCGCGTGACCAGCGGGTGCTCAATCGGCTCGTCGTCGGGCATGCCCATGCGGTCCATCAGGTTCTTCACCCGATCACCCGCAAAGATGCGCATCAAGTCGTCCTCCAGTGAGAGGTAGAACTTGCTGTAGCCAGGGTCTCCCTGACGACCCGCGCGACCGCGTAGCTGGTTGTCGATGCGGCGCGACTCATGCCGCTCAGTGCCGATGATGTGCAGTCCGCCCATGCCGACGACCTCGTCGTGCTCGGCCTTGCACTCGAGCTCGTACCGCTTGGCCAACTCGGCGAAGGCCTCGGGCTCAGTGTCGGGGTCTCGGTTCTGCTTTTTGAAGTCGAAGCGCGCGATCATCTCGGCGTTGCCGCCGAGCATGATGTCGGTGCCCCGGCCCGCCATGTTGGTGGAGACCGTGATGGCCCCCTTTCGGCCAGCCTGCGCGACGATGAACGCTTCATTCTCGTGGTGCTTGGCGTTCAGCACCGCGTGCTCAATCTTCTTCTTGGTCAGGATGCGGCTGATGGCCCCGCTCTTCTCGACGCTCGTCGTGCCAACCAAGATGGGGTGTCCCGCTTCGTGGTGCGTGACGATGTCGCGGGTCAACGCGCTGAACTTCTCGCGCTCGGTCTTGTAGACCACGTCGTGGTCGTCGCTGCGAATCGCGTTCTTGTTGGTCGGAATCTCAATCACGTCCAGCTTGTACGTGGAGGAAAACTCCTGGGCTTCGGTCTGGGCCGTGCCGGTCATGCCCCCCAGCTTCTTGTAGATGCGAAACAAGTTCTGGAAGGTGATAGTCGCCATCGTGCGACTCTCCTCCTGGATGCGCACGTTCTCTTTGGCCTCCACCGCCTGGTGTAGGCCGTCGCTCCAGCGCCGACCCGAAAGCACGCGGCCCGTGAACTCGTCGATGATCAGGATCTTGCCGTCCTGCGAAACCATGTAGTGCTGGTCGCGCTTGTACAAGGCGTGCGCGCGTAGCAGCTGGTTGAAGATGTGCAGCGTCTGCACGTTGACGGGATCGTAGAGGTTCGCGATGCCCACGATCCGCTGGACCGCCTCCACGCCTTCGTCGGTTAGGGTGGCGCTGAAGCCCTTCTCGTCGACATTGAAGTGCTCGTCCTTCTTGAGGCCGCTCACCACCTCGTTGAGCACCTTGTACTTCTCGCTGGCGGCCTCGGCGGGCCCACTGATGATGAGAGGTGTGCGGGCCTCGTCGATCAGAATCGAGTCGACCTCGTCCACGATCGCGAAGTTGAGGGCGCGCTGCGCATAGTCGAGCGCGGACGACTTCATGTTGTCGCGCAGGTAATCAAAGCCAAATTCGTTGTTTTGGCCGTAACAAATGTCAGAGCGGTAGGAGGCTCGCTTCTCCTCATCAGACTGCTGATTGACGATGGTGCCGATCGACAGGCCCATCCACTTGTACAGCCGCCCCATCCACTCGGCGTCGCGCGTGGCCAGGTAGTCGTTCACCGTGATCAGGTGTACGCCCTTGCCATTTAGCGCGTTCAGGTAAATCGGCAAAGTAGCGACGAGCGTCTTGCCCTCGCCCGTGCGCATCTCTGCGATGGCGCCCTTGTGCAGCACCATGCCGCCCATCAGCTGGACGTCGTAGTGGCGCATCTTGAGCACCCGCCGACTTGCCTCGCGCAGCGCCGCGAAAGATTCGACCAAGAGGTCGTCGAGCGTCGCGCCGTTGTCGAGCTTCTGTTTGAACTCCGGCGTCTTGGCTTGAAGCTCCGCGTCGGAGAGCTTCTCCATCTTGCTCTCGAGAGCATTGATGGCGTTGACTAATGGCTGCATGCGCCGCACGGCTCGCTCGTTGGAGGTGCCGAACAGCTTCTTGGCTACCCAGGTCAGCATGGTGTGATTTTGGCTTTCAGAGGCTCGCCGCCGGGGCTCCGCCCGCTCTTTCGCTGGGGGCTCCCGGTGTGCGCGAGCCGGGGAACGTAGTCTCAAGCGTTGCTTTGTGCATGGCGTGTTCGTAAGTTTCCGAAATAATGAGACAATGTGCCGGAATCCACGAGGCCGGGCCGGCCCGGGGGGAAGGGCGTTGTGGGTCGGGGGTCTGGTCGAGCCGCTTCCGGTGGCTCAGGGAGCGGGCGCGAGTGTGAGGCCGCGGGCGGACGTGCCGGGCGACGCGCAGCGCTGGCCGCCTGACCTCGCGCGCGTCAGCTGTGCCAGTCCGCGCGACGAGCCCGGTCGGTGCGTGCTCGGGTCAACGCGAAGTGCGTCGCGCTTGGCGCTCTCTGCCGGCTTCGAAGAGCGCGCGGTCGTCATCTGTCTCAAGCAGGAGTGGAGGTGCGATGGCCGGCCTGCCGTCGTCACCGAGTGAAACGTAAACCGCGAAGGCCGAGTTGGTGTGGGTCACCTCGCGCGTGAGCAGGTTCTCCGCGTGCACTAGGGTCTGCACTTCGATCGCGCTGCGCCCGACGAAGGTGACCCTCGCCTGGCACACCATGAGCTGCCCAACATGCACCGGTTGCTTGAATGTCATCGAGTCGATGGCGATGGTGACGCACGGCTTCTGTGCGTGTCGCATGGCGACGATGGCGCCCGCCTCGTCGACCATCTTCATGATCACGCCTCCGTGGACGTTGCCGAACGCGTTGGCGTGCTCGGGTAGCATCAGCTGATTCAGAGAGATCTCGGAGGCTGTGGCGTTCTTGGCGCAGGCTGCGGTCATCGCTCGCGAGCCTACGCCGAAGCCAACGTCAGCGACTTTCTTGCCGCAATTGCGCGACGTTTTGCCAGGCCTGCCCGCGGTGCTACGGTCCGGCCACGAACGAGCTTGCCTCCCCACCCGGTGTCGCGTCGCAAGACCCGCGATGACCCAAGGGGACCCCGTGCATGGATCTCCTCTACTTCGTCATTCTCGTCAGCTCGCTGATCTTCGTCCACGAGCTCGGGCACTTCCTGTTCGCCAAGGCGTTCGGGGTGAAGGTCATCACCTTCAGCCTGGGCTTCGGGCCGAAGATCTTGCGCCTGCGCGGACGTGAGACCGAGTACTGCGTCTCGCTGCTGCCGCTCGGCGGCTACGTGAAGATGCTGGAGGCTTCCAAGAGCGACGTGGTCCTGCCGGAGGACCGCAAGCGCACCTTCGAGTCGCTGTCAGTGTTCAAGCGGATCGTCATCGTGCTGGCCGGCCCCGTGATGAACTTGGTCTTCCCGGTGCTGCTCTACTTCGCCGTGTTCATGGGTGACGGCCCGTTCCTGCCGCCGACCGTGGGCATCGTGCTGCCGAATCACCCTGCCGACGGCAAGCTGCGCCCAGGTGATCGCATCATGTCGATCGACGGTCATGAGGTGGGTACGTTCGACGAGGTCAAGCGGATTATTTCGCGAAGTCCCGCCAGACCACTCAAGCTGAAGGTGTTCCGCGGCAACCGCCACGTGGAGGTGGAGGTAACGACGGGAGAAACTGTCGAGCGCCGCGGCGGTGAATCCCGGCAAAGCGAGCTCGATATCACCCAACGCGTCGGCACCCTGGGCATTCAACCCAGCGCGCCTGCGGCCGTTATCGGCGTGCCCAATCCGGACTCTCCCGCCTACCGAGCTGGCCTTCGAACCTTCGATGTGATCACGAATGTGGGCGGCGTGCCGGTGCGCCGTTTCATGGATTTGACCCTCGCCCTCGTTGAGAACGCAGGAGAGACGCTGCCGGTGACCTACCTGCGCCCCGTCGCGGTGCCGAACGCGTTCGGCGGTTTGGCCGACATGGCGGTGTTCGAGTCGGGCGTGGTGGCGCTGACGCCCGACCCGGTTGGCACAAGCTTGTTCGAGCGGGCCGGCATCGAGCTAGCGGACCTCTACCTCGCGATTGTTCCGCAGGATTCTTATCTCTACAAGGCGGGGTTGCGGCCCGGCGACAAGATCCTCCGGCTCGACGAGGAGCCAGTACCCGCGTGGTCGACGTTCTGCGAGCGTGTGCTTTCGTCGCCCGACAAGCCGCATCGGCTCGACTACCAGGCCGCCCGCGATGGGCGAGTGCGCACCGGCACGTTTCAGATTCGGCGCGAGGATTTTACCGACGACCACGGCCAGACCTTTTCCCGTTACGTCATTCCGATGCAGCACTGGATCCCGCTCGCGCCCGAAGAGCGGGTCGAACATCCCGCTCCGCTCCGCTACGCCTTCGAAAAAGCCGTGGACGAAACGATCGAGGTCACGCGCTTCACCCTCGTGAGCATTGTCCGGTTGCTTCAGGGGCGCGTGAGTTGGAAGTCCTTGTCCGGCCCGATCA
>JANNWK010000422.1:0-6362 GCA_031408355.1 Myxococcales bacterium | reverse complement strand
GTGCTGGTCGGCGGCGCCGTGCATTTCACGCCAAAATTCGGAATTTTCAGCGAAGTGGGCTGGCAACAGCACAAGTTCGCCCATGAAGCCGAGGTGGGACAGGACCTCGACCTCAAGCTCGCGCAAGGGACCTTCAACGTCGGGATCGTGGTTCGAAACTGAGCGCCGCCTTGGCCTCACGCTCAAGTAACGCGCGCTTACGCTGCGTGCCCCAACGGTAGCCGGAGAGCGCGCCATCGCCACGCACCACGCGGTGGCACGGGACAGCCACGGCGACCGGATTGGCCGCGCACGCGGTGGCTACCGCGCGCGCCGACTTTGGCGCGCCGATGCCGCGGGCGACCTCCGCGTAGCTGACCGTCTCGCCCAGAGGGATCTGTTGAAGCGCCTGCCACACCCGCTGCTGGAAGGCGGTGCCGCGCAGATCCAACGGCAGCCTCAGACCCGCGCCAGGAGCCTCGACGAAGCCGACCACCTGCGCCAGGAGCCGTTCAAACGCCTGGCCCCCCGCTTCCAGTTCCGCTCGGGGAAACCGGTCCTTAAGCTGCTGCGAAAGCAGCTTGGGGTCGTCCCCCAAGAAGACGGCACACACGCCCGAAACGCTGGCCGCGACCAAGACGCGGCCGAGCGAGCAGCGCCCGACAGCGAAGCGGATCCGTTCAAGCTCACCGCCGGCGCGGTAGCTCGTGGCACTCATGCCTAAGACTTGCTTCGCTTCCGCGTAGAAGCGCGAGCTTGCGCCGTAGCCCGCGGCATAGATGGCCTGGGTGACGCTCGCGGCCGTGCCCAGCTCGCTCCGCACGCGACTCGCGCGCTGCGCCGCAGCGTAGGCCTTGGGCGTCAGTCCCGTGACAGCCTTGAACACGCGCTGCACATGATAGACGCTGAGCCGGGCCCGCTCGCCCAGCTCGCTCAAGCTCGGCGCCCGCTCGGCCTGCTGAATGAAGCGGCACAGGTCCGCGACGCTGGCGGCTTGGCGATCGCCCAGCACCGGCTCGTCCGGACGACAACGCTTGCAAGCCCGGTATCCGGCGCGCTCGGCGCTCGCCAAGCTCCCGAAGAACACGACGTTCTCCGGGCGAGGCGTGCGTGCCGCGCAGGCCGGGCGGCAATACACGCCGGTGGTCTTCACGGCGTAGAAGAAGCGGCCCTCGGCGGCAGCGCTTCGCGAAAGCACCTGCTCCCAGCGCGGATCTCGCGTGGTCGCGCGAGCAAGCTCTTGCACGCTCGCCGACTGCCGGGTGAGTTTCTGCGCTGAGCCCTGGGCGACCATGCGACCGAGCCTAGCTCGGACCAAAACCCGGAGCACTCCGGGTCTTGCTTTCGAATTCGTGAGCTGGCCTCCGAAGCTGCCGGCGGTAGCCCAAAGCGAGCCTAGAGCAGCTCGGCGATCTGCACGGCGTTGAGCGCGGCACCCTTGAGCAGCTGATCCCCTGCGACGAGAAGCAGGAACGATTTGCCCGTGGGATCACTCGTGTCCATCCGCAGTCGGCCGACCAAAATATCGTCCTGACCGCTGGCGTCCTTGGGCATCGGGAAGTAGTTCTTCTCGCGGTCGTCAACCAGCCGAACGCCAGGCGCGGATTCAAGGAGCTTGCGCAACTCCGAGAGCACCACGGGGCGCTCGCACTGCACGGTGAGCGCCTCCGTGTGAGCACGCAGCACCGGCACGCGCACGCAAGTGGCCGCGATCTGAATGCTGGAGTCTCCGAAAATCTTGTGGGTTTCGTTGACCATCTTCAGCTCTTCCTCGTTGTAACCAGAGTCCTGGTCGAGCGACGAGTTATGGCTGAATAGGTTGAACGCGTACGGGTGCGGCAACACCTTGAGCTCGTAGCTGCGACCTTCAAGGTGCGCCCGCGTTGATTCCTCGAGCTCGGCCATGGCGGCGGCACCGGCGCCGGAAGCCGCCTGGTACGTTGAAGCCTGCAGGCGCTTGATCGGATTGAGCTTGTGAATGGGCCAAAGCGGCGTGATCCCGATGATGGTCGAGCAGTTCGGGTTGGCGATGATGCCGCGGTGCTGGCTTACCGCTTCTGGATTGATCTCCGGAACCACCAACGGCACCTCCGGATCCATCCGGAAAGCCGAGGAGTTGTCGACCACCACGGCGCCGGCCTGCACGGCGGCCTTCGCGAATTTCTTCGAGATGCTGCCGCCGGCTGCGAACAGCGCGATATCCACGCCGGCAAAGCTGTCGAGGGTCAGCTCTTCGACCGTGACGTCCTGGCCGAACGCCCTGACGACCTTGCCCTTGGACCTACCAGAAGCCAGCAGCACGAGCTTCTTGACCGGGAACTTCCGGCGCTCCAGGCACCCAATCAGCTCGACGCCCACGGCGCCCGTGGCGCCCACAATTGCGACTGTTTTCGGCTGGTTCATGAGAAACGCCGCATTACCACATCGTGGACGCGACACCAGGCCAGAAAGTCGCTGGGCAAGCCCCTCCGCACACCGCTACTTCTTCTTGAACGCGAGGCAGGGGTCCTCGTCGCTGACGCGCGGCGTGAACCAGGCAAAGTCGAAAACTGCGGCCGCCCCCTGGGGCTCGGCCAGGTACTCGCGCGGATCGCCAACGCCGTGCTGCACTTCGAGGAGGGCGACGCTCAGCACCGCCAGCCCCGGAGCCTCGAGCCCAAGGTAGTACGGAACCGCGCGGTCCCGTCGCGCGTGTCCGGCGCCAGCGATCAGCACGGCGCCGTCCGACCGTCCCGCATCCAGCAGCGCCCGCGCCATCTGAGCGTCGCGAGCGTGCTGGGCAAGCGCCATGGGACCGAGCATCGACTCCGGCAGGTGGCCACAATGCGAAGCACGCAGCTCGTCCAGCAGCGGAGCCTCGAGCGCCGCCGGGAAGGCCTGGTCGAGACGCAGCGCTTCGACCGTCTGCTTCGGCAGCGCCGTCAGCCCTTCCCGGACCAACTGGCGCGCTGTGGCGTGGGCCAGATTGCCCGCCACGATCGGCAGCTTCGCCTCGAACGCGCGCTCAAAGATCGGCAAGTACTGGGCGAACGGCGGCCAGCTCGTCTTGGCCCAGCCCAGGGCTTCACCCAGACCAGCTGCGGTCGCGGTCGAGTTTTTCCGATACCGCTCGAGCTCCGGCTGTTGCTCTAGCTCGAGCATCTCGAACACCACCGCTGGCCTGCGCCCCTGCGCCAGTAGACCCGCGAGCAGGCGCGCCTGGAGCCGGTGATGGTCGGGATTGTCGTGGCGCTCCCCGAGCAGGATGAAGCGCGCCTGGGCCAGCCGCTCCGCAAGAACCACGACGTCCAGAAACCGCTCCGCGCGCACGTCCCAAACCTTGCCCACCAGCGGGTGCTCGCGATCGAGCTTCGCCAGCCAGGCCTCGGCTTGGCTGGACGCCTTCGCCGCTGGCGAGGCGACGCGCGTTGTTGGTGGCGCCACGCCCTGCCGACCAGCGCAGCCGAACAGGCAAAGGCCGACACCCAGGCCAACGAGCGAGCGAAGGCGCATCAGGGCTGCTCCATGCGGCGCAGTAGCTCCTCGACGCGCAGCATGGCGCTCAAGCTGCTGGTGCGGTGGGCGTGGTCCATGGCCGCAAAGAGGTGGGTCTGCTCGAGCATGAGCCGCTCCGGGGCCCGCTCAAGCAGCGCCACATAGTGTTCGTAGAAACGCGCGGAGTCAAAATGGGTGCGCCGCCGTACGGAGTGACGCACGACCGCATGCAGGGTGAAGCGATCGGCTACCGGTTCTTGCACCAGGTGCCAGCGCCGGAGCGGGCTCAGCGCGGCCTCGGCATCGCCTCGAACGCGCGCCAGGCGAGCCAAGGAGACCACGTCCATGTGGTCACCTTCCACGTGGGCCAGCACGGCCAGCATGCGTCGGCTCGGAGGGCCAAGGCGCTGCCAAGCCCACCTCACCAGCAGCGCGATCTCCGGCAGATCGTCTTCGTGCTCCACAGCGACGACGCGCGACACGCCGTGGCGCTGCAAAAACTCCGACAAATTGGCCACGGTCGCCGCGCGCGACGCCACGATGCTATCCGCGATATCGAGCGCCAACGGGCTAAACCGCAGCTGGCGCGTCAGGCTCTTCACGCGCGGGAACGCGCTCCGTCCCGAAGTAGCCAGCGGCGCCGTGACCGGGAACACGAGCACTCCAGCCAGCAAGCAGCGCCTCGCCGTGACCACAAACGTCACCGGAGAATTGGCGAACGCTTCCAGCAGGCGCGCGGTGGCTCGGTCGTCCTCGTGATTGTCGAGCACGATGAAGCGTTGACCGTCGCGCGCGAAAAACTCGCGCAGGGCCTTCACCCGTTGCCGCGTGTCCCCGCGCCGGGTACCGAAGCGCAGGGCCAGCATTTCGGTGAGGGTGTTGTAGTCCCAAGCCCCGACGCGAAACCAATGCAGCCTGTGCCCAAAGAAGCGCGTCAGCTGATGGCCGAGCGCGGCGGCCAGCATCGACTTGCCGCTGCCGCCCGAGCCGACCAGGGCGAGCCGCGTGGGCGCCGCAGCTCTTATCGTCTGCGCAAGGGCTCGCAGCTCAGCGGTGCGGCCTTTGAGGCCGAGCGGGACGGGTGGAAACAGCGGTCAGAACCCTGACGGGCTCTTCGGCTTCGTCTCGTCACCCTTCTCTTTGTCGCCCTTCTTTTCGTCACCGCACTGGGGCTGACCGTCGACGGCGCTGGAAGCCCGGGCGGGCGCGACGGCCGCGACCAGGACCGAAGCGAACAAACTGGCAAGAACCGTGCTGTGGAGATGCCTCATGGTGGAGCAAGCCTTGCGCCGCGGCCGCAGAGCGTCAAGGCTGAGCTGCCGCGGAAGAATCCGCCCAGGACGTGAACAGCGATGACCACCAAGTCGATGGATAAGATCATGGCGCTCTCCAAGCGCCGAGGGTTCGTTTACCAGGCTTCCGAGATCTACGGCGGAATCAACGGTTTCTGGGACTACGGCCCACTGGGCGCGCAGCTGAAGAAGAACCTGCGCGAGGCCTGGTGGCAAGACATGGTGATGAACCCGTGCGGCGGCGCGCCCGGGCCGGGCGGGGAGCCCGTACGCATCGTGCCGCTCGATACCTGCATCATCCAGCACCCCAAGGTGTGGGAGGCCAGCGGTCACATCGCCGGCTTCAGCGATCCGATGGTGGACTGCCGCGAGACCAAGTCGCGCTACCGAGCGGACCACTTGCTCGTCTACGGGCCCGCGAGCGGCGACCGCCAGGGCAAGCCCCTGTTCGCCTACCTCTCGGACAGCTCGAGCGAGCAGAAGCAGAAGAAGAAGGCCGAGAAGGCCTTCGGCGACGTGGTGAGCTTCGAGCTTTCGAAGGTACCAAAAGAGGAGTGGGCGCACGTCTTGGCGCCTGAGGCCGACAAGGTCGGCAGCCTGACGGAGCCCCGCGCCTTCAACCTAATGTTCAAGACCTACGTTGGCGCAACGGCCAGCGAGGACGACGTGGCCTACCTGCGCCCGGAGACCGCGCAGGGCATGTTCGTCCAATTCAAGAACGTGGTCGATACGACGCGCGTGAAGGTGCCGTTCGGGATCGCGCAGACCGGCAAGGCCTTCCGCAACGAGGTGACGCCCCGGAACTTCACCTTCCGCAGTCGCGAGTTCGAACAAATGGAGATGGAGTTCTTCTGCCACGAGTCGGAGGCGACCGCCTGGTACAGCTTCTGGCGCGACGCTCGGATGGCCTGGTGGAAGAGCCTCGGGCTCGCTGGAGAAAACCTGCAGCTTCGCGAGCACGACCGCGACGAGCTCGCCCACTACGCCAAGACGGGCGCCGGCACGAGCGACATCGAGTACCGCTTCCCCTTCACAGCGCCCGGCTTTGGCGAGCTCGAGGGCGTCGCGCACCGCAGCAACTTCGACCTCTCCCAACATCAAAAGCACTCTCGGCAAAACCTGGAGTACTTCGATGCTAGCCGCGGCGAGCTACTGCCGAACGGCTCGCACAAGGGCGAGAAATACCTACCGCACGTGATCGAGCCCGCGGCCGGCCTGGATCGCGGCGTCTTGGCCGTGCTCTGCGAGGCCTTCACCGAGGACGCTTCCCGTCCCAGCCCCGAGCTCATGCGCATCCACCCGCGGCTGGCGCCGATCAAGGCCGCCGTCTTCCCGCTCGTGAACAAGGAAGGCATGCCGGAGACCAGCGAGAAGCTCTACAGCGAGCTGCTCCGCCGCTTCGGGCGCGCCGGCTTCATCGAGCACGACGTCAAACAGGCCATCGGCAAGCGCTACGCACGCATGGACGAAGCGGGTTGCCCCTTCTGCTTCACCGTAGACGGCGAAACCGCCACCAGCCAGACCGTCACGGTCCGCGACCGCGACACGGGAGCCCAGGAGCGACTAGCGCTCGACCAAGTGGGCGATTGGCTCTCGAGCAAGCTCGGCGTGGTTTAG
>JANNWK010000421.1:0-1714 GCA_031408355.1 Myxococcales bacterium | reverse complement strand
TGCAGGTACTTCTCGAACGCGCCGAGCACCTCGCCGAGCGCGTGCGGAGGTGGCGGTACGTACGCGGCGTTGCCGGGCCGGCTTCCGCCGATCCAGTTCTGGCTGCGACGCACCTCGCCGGGCAGCTTCTCGGCACCGCGGACGCCGCGCATGAGTCGCTGATGCGTATCGCTGAGGAGGCGCATCGAAAGCGGTAGGCCGTTGGGATCGGCGAGCTGGGCGCGCGCGTAGGCGAGCGCGTCGAGGTAGTTGCACACCTCCTCGACGTCGGCGTTGGGTGCAGCGCTCTGCTCGGCGCCCTCCTGGGCCTCGAACGTGAGCAGGTCGACGAGGGTCGCCTGCGTTCCCTCGATCTGCGACGAGAGCACGGCCTCTTTGCGGATGAACGCGTAGATGAACCAGTCGAGCGACGGGACCATCTCCCCGGCCAGCTCGAGGCGAATGAGGGCTTGCTCAGCTGCACGGAGGCGCTCGGCAAGCACCGCGTCGACAACGACGGGCGGATCCGCGGGCGGCAGTGCGTGCGGGACGAAGGCCGCTACCTCCTCCCCACCCACGGTGGTCCGCTCGTATCGTCCGGTGGCTCGTTTGGGCATGTCGGCTCCGCTCGGAACGCCCGCTTGACGAGGTGCGCAGGCTGGGAAAGCCGACGTTACTAGGCCGGCGCGGTAGGAACGAACTCTTTACCAGCCTACGCCGCTAGTCAAGCATGCGTTACTAGTGATCCCGGGTCGTCCTGTCCTGGCTACGTCGCCCATCCGGACGCTTCGCGTCCGCCTCCCACCGGGTCGCGGAGCGTGCTCGGAAGCGGGCAGGCAGTTGCGGATGCGTCGGTGATAGTTGCGTTTGCGTCGCTTAGGAGCTACGTTTTTTCGCGGAGGTTCCGACATGGAAGCCGCAGCGCGCACGATGGAAGACCTGATCCGCCGGATGACCCCGGTGGCCGCCCCGCCCGAGCAGCAGGCTCAGGTGGCCGCGCTGTCCAGGGCGCTCGAGGGGATGGTTCACCAGCCCAAGCGGCGCGCACCTAAGTGCCAGCTCGTCGGTCCGAAGGGGGAGACCATGGCTCTTCCCGAGTCGGTTTTCTACGTGCTCGAGCGCGTGGTCGAGGTGCTCGCGCGCGGCGACTCGATCACCGTCGTGCCGGTCGGCCGCGAGGTGACCACGCAGCAGGCCGCGGATCTCCTCAACGTTTCGCGTCAGTACCTCGTGCGACTCCTCGACGAGGGGCGTATCGCCTTCCGCAAGACTGGCAAGCATCGGCGGCTGCGCATCGAGGACGTGCTGGATTTCAAGGACAAGCGCGACAAGGATCGCCGCGCATGTCTTCGCGAGCTCTCGCAGATGACCCAGGAGTTCGGCGGGTACGATTCCGAGCTCAAGTAGTAGGGTTCGGCTCGAGGTTTCATGGTCCCGGCGCCCTTCATCGTCGTCGTCGACGCCAACGTGCTGTTCCCGCTCACGCTCCGGGACACGGTCTTGCGCGCCGCTGCCGCGGGCTTCTACCAGCTCCGATGGAGCGCCGAGATTCTCGACGAGATGGAGCGCAACCTCGTTTTGACGGGCACGATGGTCGCCGACAAGGCCGCGAGGCTGCGGGCGACGAGGGAGAAGTACTTCCCCGAAGCGGTGGTCATTGGTTACTCGTCGCTCATCGCCGGACTTCAGAACGACGAGAAGGACCGCCACGTTGTCGCTGCCGCTGTGAAGGCCG
>JANNWK010000420.1:0-4778 GCA_031408355.1 Myxococcales bacterium | reverse complement strand
AAGGCTGGATGACTACCAGGGTGATGGCAGCGCCTGCACCGCCAAGGAACGCGCGTCGATCGATACCACTGCTCATGGATCGCAGAGCATCCGACGCCTGGCGCGATCCTGTCAACGACCCGCGAGCGAGCGCGGCGCATCTGCGTCTTGGCGGCAGAGCTTCAGCACGCGAGCTCGGCCCCACCGCATGCCGCGTGCCCCGCGGGATCGACCGAGCGTCCTGCCCGCAAGCGGCCTGCCGTAGAGCGTGTCTTGTGAACGAGGGCCTTACGTCCAGGAATGGGGCGTCGACGGGAAGATGTCGAGCCGCATGCTGGGGCGCTGGCGACCGTGATAGGTCTTGGAGCGATTCACTACGAACTCAAGCTTCTCGTAGAAGGGCAGTGCTCCGGGGTAGGCATCCAGGGTCAGCAAGCGGCAGCCTACGCGGTCCGCGACGTCTCTGTCCGGAGGAAGCCGTCCAGATCATCGTCGCCGCAAGTGAATGTCGGGAGGAGAGGCTCGTCCGTCCTCGCAATCAGACGGACCCTGAGCTGAGCAGCCGCTACCCTCTCGGAGTGGCGGCGGCATCCAGACCGTCAGGACGTTGACCTGACGACCCGAAGTCACACCGAGGGTAGCACTGTGGACTCAAGCCGCGCGTAACTTGCCTCCATGCCGTCCGCCATGCCGGTGCCAAGTATCATGTCGCGTAGCTCGCTACTCGGGTAGGTGATGAGCAACGAGATCAGGGTTCCTGATTGCAGCTCGGTGAGGGTGAGCTCATTCGTGGTCCCCGGACCGGGCATCCCCACCATGCGCTCCGTCGTGACGGACCGGTGAGGTGGTTCTGACGAGATGAGCTCGCCCTCGAAGGCAAAGCCTGGTTGGCCCGCTGCCGAGCCGCCCGGTACCGGCGCCCATTCAAATCGGTAGCCCTCGCCCACCCGCGTGGCGACCTGACACACGGGCATCGACCAACCGTCGGGTCCCAACATCCAGCGCTTCATCAATTCAGGCTCATGGTGCGCGCGCCACACTTGCTTCACGCTGCCGCGAATCACCCTGCTGATGCGCACCTGCGTGCCCGGGAGGATCTGCACTTCGGTGCCACGACCGAGGGCGAACGACGCCAGATCGGTGAGCACGGCATCCATCTGTCCCATCGCCTGTTTGAGGCCCTCTTCCATGCCCATGTTGAGCAGTTGCTCCAAGGCCTCCGCGGACGGGAAGAACGTGGTCGTTACCACACGCGAGCCGGACGGTGTCTCGTCGAAACGAAAGACCATGCGCATGTGGGGAAGCTCGTCGTTGGGCTTGCCATCAGGTCCGAGGAAACCATCTCGCACCTCGAAGCTGTGCGGCGTCTGCACTGAGATGAACTCCCAGTATCCCGACGAAGCGGTGCCATCGGGGCCGCGCATCGTGTATTCTGAGCGTCCCCCCGCGGCCATGTCGTGACGCGTGAAGGTGGCAGGCCAGGTTGGCGGCCCCCAGAAGCGCTCAAGCTTGCGTGGATCCGCGTAGGCGTCCCACAACCGGCGCAGCGGCACCGGAAACTCGGCGGTCACAGTCATGCTGAGTGCACTGGGATCTTTGACAACGTTCACGACGGGCATGGCTTCATTCCTTGGGGGTAGAGAGGTGTTCCGGTTCTGCGAGTAGAGCGTCGAGGCGAAGGACGCGTTCCTGCCAGAGCGCCTCGTAGCGATCGAGCAGGGTTCTGATCTTGCGGAGGGCGGCTACGTTGGCCCGCACAAGCCGCTCGCGACCCCGCGCGTGCTTTTTGGCGAGCCCCGCGCGTTCGAGTACCGCGACGTGCTTCTGAACCGCCGCGAACGACATTTTGTAGCGTTCCGCCAGCGCGCTCACGGATTGTTCGCCCTGCAACACCCGCTCGATGATGTCGCGGCGGGTGCGGTCGGCCAGCGCGCGGAAGACCCGGTCGGCGCTGAGCGGGGACAGGCCGGCATGTACAACCATGTGGTTGTACATTGAATCAAACAGTACCCAAACACAAGCCACAAATGGGACAAATCGGCCCCTACCTTCGGGGGCCCAGATCTGCCGCACCGCCCATCTGTCTGACGCGTTGAGGCGTTGAGGCCCGTTCTGCGTCTTGGGGAGCCGAGGAGGGCGGCCGCCCAGCTGGGCGGCGGGGCAGGCCTACCCAGCGTGGCGTGCGGTGTCAGAGGCGCGGAGCCCAGTCGACTTGAGTGACCCGCTCGACGCGCGCGGCCGACTCGCCCACTATCTCGAGGTTCCGTGACGAGGAAGGCATACTCCACCTCTACCAAGGCGTCGGGCGACAGGCTTGTTCCATGGCTCGCCGCGGCAGGACCGTTGGCCTACACGCCCGAGGTGCCACCCGAGCGTGACAGTTTGTTCCAGTACGGATGGGTATTGCCACAGGTGTGCAGGCCTGGACTTCGGCGGCATGCCTATTTCGGTGCGATGCGACGGGCGGCCGCGCAAGACGTGTTCGCGTTCTGGCAGGACGCTCGCCGTGGCGCAGTCGATCGCGTCGCCCATCACGAGGGCACGCTCGCCGGGAGCTGCATTCAGGCTCCGATCGCAGTGTATCGACACAACAGACTACGTGGTGACAGGGCCTACGTCTTCATTCAGCACGGCAGCTATCAGTGCGTTCCGATAGACGAGCAGCCGGAGCTCGAGGCGGGCTACGTGCATCTGCACCGTGGCATCGGCAACGCTGAGGTTTTTCGCTTCTGGCGCCCTTTTCGGACCAAAACGGAGCCGCGGTTCAAGAGTGCGTGGGAGACCTACGCGCAGCTGCAATTCGATCTCCTCTCACGCTCTGACTTTTCCTTCAACTCGATCCACGACCGTACGAAGCGGGTGGAGACGGGGCACATTCTCGATGATAGCTGGATGACGGACGGGCTTGCAAAGGAGCGAGGTCTGAACATCGAGCACGACCCTTGGACGCGTGCGCTCTGGGAAACAACTCACCAGAGCTTTGCGCTGAGGCGCTGGGTGAGCGAGAACAAGTTCGGTCCCCATCGAGTCGTCTGCCGCACTCCGCTCACCAACATCCGCATCACCACCTTCTTCGCGGGCGAGCACGAGGTGCGGGTGCTCGATCCGTCCCGCGTGGAGCTGCTCGCCGCAATCGGCTGTGAGGTAGACCACGAGGGCTGAGCGTCCCGGTTCTTGCGGATGCGCGAAGGCGTAGCGTCGGAAGCCATGTGCATCCAGCGTTCACCAGCGCCGGCACCAGCCAACTCCGTTCCGATTCATGGCTCTTGCCCTGCGCCCAGCTGAAGAAGCTCCGGCTCGAGCTCCTCGAACCACAGCTCCAGGTACTCGCTACTGATGGCGGAGGCATGCGGCAGAAGGGCCAGGTTCTTCGTGTGCCAGACGGGGGAATCTGGGGGAAGCGGCTCGTGCTCGAACACGTCCAGAAAGGCGTGCGCGAGCTGGCCCGCCTCGAGCGCACGGAGCAGCGCGCTCGTGTCGACGGCGTTGCCCCGGCCCAGGTTGTACAGCGTGGCGCTCGGCCGCATCAGTGAAAGCTCTTGGGCGCCGAGCAGGTGGTCGGTTCCGGTGTCGCTGGGCAGCGTCAGAATGACGTGGTCGGCCTGGGGCAAGAGCTCGCGCAGCTGGTCGGCCCCGAAGACCGCGTCGGCCGGGCTTGGATCTCCCTGCGGCTGCCGTTTGACGCCCACGACGTGTAACCCAACGGCCTTCAGCAGCCGAGCGCACTCGCGCCCGAGCGGGCCAAAGCCGACGATGAGCGCGCGCTGGCCCGCCAGGCGACGCGTGGTCGTGTAGCCTTCGCGCTCGTAGCGACGCGCAGCCTGGTTGGCCACGGCCAGGTCGAGACGCCGTGAGAAAAACAGCATCATCGCCAGCAGCGACTCAGCCATGATCTTGCCGTGGAAGTGGCCGTGCACACAGCGCACGCGACCGCTCGGATCCGCTTCGAGTCTTTCGCGACCCGCCGCTGGCGTGGCTACGAAACGGAGCCTCGGGCCGAGCGCGTACCAAGCCGACGAAAACGACCACACCAGCGCCGCGTCGGCATCCGGCAGTTGACTCAGCAAGTCTGCTTCACTGTTCACCGCCCGCAGCAGAACGCCAGGATGCCGGGCCTGCAGCGCCGCGAGCTGCGCTGGCTGCACGCTGAAGGTTGCGATCGGGTTCTCGAGCCACACGACGATCTTCATTGGCCCATCCTAGGCAGATTTGGGCCGACCTTCACGCACTCACGCCAAGAGCTCCGTCATCAACGCATTGGGCACGCCGCGCCCGTCCTCCCCAAAGCTTGCGACGTTTAACTCGCAATACTGGTTCAGTAGAGTGAAGTACAGATCGCGCAGTTGACGCATATTGGGGATGGACGCGGTGAACCGGATCAGCGCGTTCTGCTTGAACACCCCGCCGCCACTGCCGAATAGGATGAGCGGCAGGTCGAACATGGCGTGGTCGGCGTTGTGGACATCGCTGCCGAACAGCACGACGCTGTTGTCTAGCAGGCTGCGCTCGCCGTCCGGCACCGCGTCCATTTTGCGCACCAGGTCGGCGACGACGCGACACATCCAGGAAGTGATGGCGCGGAACCCGGGCGGGTTCGAGGCGTAGCCAGGGCTTTCCACGTGAGTCTCCGCGTGCCAAGCGGCGACGCGCGAGCCGTCGGGATTGAGCAGCCAGCTGTAGTTGAGATCGGAGCGGCTGTTGTCGAGCATGTAGGTCACGACGCGCGTCGCGTCGCACTGCAGGGCCATCACGACCAGGTCGTTCATCGTCGTGGCACGCCGCCACATCGTGTCCGCGCT
>JANNWK010000419.1:0-5634 GCA_031408355.1 Myxococcales bacterium | reverse complement strand
CAGGTAGACAGAGGCAAGCACCTCTAAAAAGAACTTCATCGCCGAGTCGAAACGAGCGGCCTGCGTCATGGTTCCCGCAGCCACGTCGGCGACCACGTTCGTGTCCCACTTCACAAACTGGTCCACATGGGCGCGGTTCATGAACAGCACCGAAAAATCGAGCTGGGCGGCCCCAGCGGGCCGCGATGACGGCGCCTTCATCGGACTGCTACCGGTGCCAGGACCGGGAATTGTGTTCTGGCCATTGGTTGGAACCTCCAAGCAGATTGGCGGGTCTGCTTCCTCGCATACGGCCGAATCAAGCCGGGAGCTTAGGCGCGCGAGGTCAGCCTCGCAAGCATTTGGCTTAAATTGCCCCGGAATCGTGTCCTTGGGCTGCATAGATGACTCAGATCAACCGCGGTCGCCTGGTGGCTGTCTTGGCTACCACGCCCATCCGCGGGGTCACGCAGCGGCGCGATAGTCATGATGAAGGCCTCCAAGCACCGGAATAGCGATGACACTGGCAGGATCGGTCGCAGCGGCGACGAAACGGAGCCAGCGGCGACGAAACGGAGCGCCTTCGATCCAGATGTCAAAGCAAAGTAGAAATGTCGGGTCTCCCGCAAAGTAGAGATGTCGGGTTCAGTATCAAAATTGCCTAGGAAACGGGGCATCTACCCAACAGCGCGGGTACGTTTGAGCAGCAGCTGCCGTTCGCGGTGAGTGTCGAGCGCGAATTCTTGAACGATCCTGGCACGCACGAGCGAAGTAGCCAGCACAGGCGGCGTGCAGGCTGAAGGCGGCTTCGCGCACCGAAAACGGCGCGTCGATGACCACGCCGGGGCGGCCCGCGAAGGCTACTCGCGTCGCTGCCGAAACACGCCCTGCTCGCTGCAAATCCAGACATCCTTCGCGTCGGCGTCGCGTCCCATGATCTGCGCGACGCCGGGCGGAGCCGAGGCTACGGGTCTCCACTGCCCTTCCTCGAAGACGGCTGCCCCTCCGTCGCCCCCAAGCCACAGACTCGTGGTCGAGCCCCACAGCGAGCGCGGCCCCGCGACTGGGGCATCGGCGCTGTGCCAGCGCTGCCCATCGAAGTGAAACAATCGACTGCGCTTGCGCTCGACCACGCAAGCGCGGTCAGCTCGGAGGAACGCGTCGTCGGCGTGCTGCCAAAGCGCGGTGGCTGTGGCGGGGCCGACCCGCACCCAGTCTTTTTCTAGGCGAAAGAGCGACGGCCCGGCCAGCGCCCAGCCCGTCTCGAGTGAGAGTCCGACGCGATTCAGTCCGACCGGCGCCGATGCCTTGGTCCAGCCGCTGGTGCGCTTGATGAGGCAGTGCAGCCCAGGGCGACACACGATTTCTGGATCCAGCGTCCCAAGCAGCGCCGTCAAACCGGGCGCTCCGGCCCGGCCGAGTGGACCGAGCTCTTCGGGGGCCGGCCGCAGACCGGTAGGCAGCGAGCGATAGTAGCGTGCCTCGTCCGCCGAAGGCGTATGCGCCGTACCGGCGATCCGCACCCGGTAGTCGCGCCCGAAGAAGATGCCAAGCTCTTGCCCGGATCCCTGCAGCGCGCTCGGCAAAGGCTGACGGTGCACGCCGCGCTTGTCCTGCACGGTGACGAAGTCGTCTCCCAGCGCCGCCCAATAGGGCTCACGATCGAGCGCAAGCGCGCGACAAGGCCCTTCCAGGACGCGCTCGAACGTGGGGGCCGCCAGCGCCGGCTGAGCCGCTCCCGCCAGAGCCAGTGCGCCGCCTAGCCCAGCCACGAGCGAGTGGTGCCTGCGAGGCTTTGACATTCCAAAGAGAACCACCGCGCCGGACACTAGGGCAGCGCGCGGCAGAATCAAAGGCTCACGGGCGTCAACGGCTTGACACGGTGTCATTCCGAGACATCGCGGGGTGCCAGCCGCTTGGCTGTGGGGGAGGCGCGGCGCCTGACGGACGCGGCGCGCCCAGCCAAAAACGGCGCTTCGGCTCGCGTAGCGTGGCACGCCACCACTGAACGCGCTGGCATGCTTCTAGCAACCGCCCGATGCGTGAGTCAGACCGCGAGCTCGAAGGAGGCCAAGCGCGCCGCAACGGCGGAGCTCGCCATCGCGCTGTCTATCGTCGGCATCGTGCTGATGATGGTGCTCCCGCTGCCCAGCGTCATGATCGACGCGCTTCTGGCCGTGAGCTTGGCGGTGTCGATCGGCGTGTTCCTGATCGGGCTATTCATGGAGACGCCGCTGCAGTTTAGCGCGTTTCCTGCGGTCATTCTGATCGCGACGCTGCTCAGGTTGAGCCTGAACATGGCCACAACCCGGCTGATTCTGCTGAACGGCCACGAGGGCCACGGCGCGGCCGGGCGGGTGGTCGAAACGTTCGGACGCGTCGTCGTTGGCGGCAACGTCTTCGTTGGCCTGGTCTTGTTCTTGATCCTTGTCGTCATCAATTTCGTTGTGATCACGAAGGGTGCCGGCCGCGTCGCGGAGGTGGCCGCACGCTTCGCCCTTGATGGTATGCCCGGCAAGCAGATGGCGATCGACGCCGACATGAACGCCGGCACCATCAACGCCGACGTCGCTCGCCAACGCCGTAAAGATCTGGAACGTGAGGCGGACTTCTTCGGCGCGATGGACGGCGCCAGCAAGTTCGTCAAGGGCGACGCTATCGCGGGCCTGCTCATCACCTTCATCAACCTGGTGGGCGGGCTGTTGATCGGCCTGAACAACGGGATGACCCTGGCCAATGCGGCCGAAACCTTCTCGATTCTGTCGGTCGGTGACGCGCTGGTGTCGCAGATGCCCGCCCTGATGATCTCGACGGCGGCGGGTGTTGTCGTGACCCGCTCGTCCACCGGCGACCAACTCGGGCGCGCCCTGCGCACGCAGATGCTTGGCAGTAGGAAGGCGGTCTCCGCCACGGCCGGCGTGCTGGTCGTTTTCGCGCTGATTCCCGGCATGCCCGCTCTGCCCTTCCTGGTTTTGGCGGGGGCCCTGGCGCTGTCGGTGCGAGCCGGCACGAAGCGCATCGAGGCTGCCGCCAAGGCTGCGGCCGCGGTGCCGAAAGAGCCTGCTCGCAAGCCCGGCTCCAGCGAGGAGATAGACGCCGCGCTGCCGCTCGACATCTTTGCGCTCGAGGTCGGCTACGAGCTGGTTCACGCCGTAGATCCACAGATGGGGGGCAACCTCGTGGAGCGCATCGCCGCGCTGCGCAAACAGATGGCGCTCGATCTGGGTATCGTGATCCCGCCGGTGCATGTGCGGGACAACCTGCAATTGCCGCCCGGAACGTACCGATTCTTGATGCTGGGGACAGAGATTGCGCGCGGGGCCACTCGAGCTGGGCGTCTGCTCGCCATGGACGCGACGGGCAACGCGCCACCGATTGACGGCGAGCTCACGAAGGATCCGGCGTTCGGCACGCCCGCTCGCTGGGTGCCGGCGCGTGACCGCGAGCTGGCGGAGGCGCTGGGCTACACGGTGGTTGACCACACCACGATCATCGCGACCCACCTGTCGGAGGTCGTGCGCGCCAACGCTCAAAATATCCTGGGCCGAACCGAGCTCGGACACCTGTTCGAGGTCTTCCAACGCACGACGCCCAAGCTGGTCGAGGACTTGGTCCCGAACTTGCTCTCCAACGGGGAGGTGTTGCGCGTGATGCGAAATCTGCTCAAGGAAGGCGTCTCGATTCGGGACCTGCGCTCGATCCTCGAGGCCCTCACCGAACTCGCGCCGAGCACGCGCGATCCGGAGCAATTGACGGAAATGACTCGTCAGCGCCTGTCGCGTCAACTCACAGCACAGTTTACTGGCAACGACGGCACCCTGTCGGCACTGGTGCTCGACGCTCCGGTTGAAGAAATGTTCCGCCGTTCGCTGCGTGAGATCGCCACCGGCACCGGCGGCGCTCTGGATCCCGAGCTGGCGCGGCTGCTGGGGCTTTCGCTCGAGGCCGCCGTCAAGCGCATGGCGCAGGCCGGGCGGGCCGCCTGTGTCGTGGTGGCGCCGGATGTGCGCCGCTACCTGCGCGCCTTCGCCGAGCGCCGTTGTCCTTCGCTCGCCGTCTTGTCTTTCCGTGAGCTGGAACCCGACGTGAGTATTCGACCGTTCGAAACGGTCGGGCTCGGGAAGGTTGCAGCATGAGTCCCCAACGTTCGACTTGCGCTCTCACCGCGCTGGAGTTCTGAATGGCGTACCAGAGTTTTCGAGGAGCAGACTTGCAAGAGGCGCTTTCGGCCGTGAAGGCGACGCTGGGGCCGAACGCGCTCATCGAAGGCACCCGACACGTTTCCAACGGTCGAGCCGGTGGGCTTAGCCAGGCCTACGTGGAGGTCAGCGCGGCGCCTCAGCAGGGCCTAAGGTGGCCCTTCGCTTCACGCGAGGCTCGCGCGCCCGAGCTGCCCCTGCGCGAGCGACCGCAGGCGCCCAGAGCCGAGGGACAAGCGCCCGCCGCTAGACCCAAGGCCAGGCAGGCTTCGGTGCTGGGCATGGACGGCGGCGACGTCGAGCGCGAGTTGAACTCACTGCGGGCCATGCTCGAGGAGCTCAATCAGAGTCGAGCCCCCAAGGAGCGCGCCATGACGCTGCTGCACGCTGCGGGCATCGAGGGCACGCTGGCACGCGAGCTGGCCAACGGAGCCGCGAAATCCGCCAGGAAGGGCAAGCCCGCACTGGTAGCGTTCCTCCGGGCGAAGCTGGCCGAACGGGTCAGCGTCAGCGGCGGGTTGATGCGCGGCAGTGGTCGTACCATGATCGCCTGCATGGGCCCCACCGGCGCCGGCAAGACCACGACTCTCGCCAAGCTTGCCGCGCGCGCCAGGCTCGATCTTGGCCGAACCGTCGGGGTCATCAGTCTGGACACCTTCCGGGTGGGGGCCGTCGAGCAATGGCAGCGCTACGCTGCCCTGATGGGGATCCCGTTCCAGGTTGCCAACGACCGCGGGAGTTTTCGACGGGCTTTGGCGGAAATTCCCTCTGATCTCATACTCGTAGACACCGCAGGTCGCTCCACCCTGGGCTCCAGCTGGCTACTGCCCGACTGCTTTTCCGCCGCACCTGAACAGATCGTGAAGCACGCCCTGCTGGTGCTGCCCGCTTGGCTCCGCGCCAGCGATGTTGCGCGGCTTGGGGAACTCTACGAGGTTCCCGCCCCGACGGAAGTGGTGATCACCAAGTTGGACGAGACCGTAGAAGTAGGCGGAGTCATGCATGCGGCGCTGCCCAAGCGGGTCCCGATAGCGTATCTTTGTGCCGGGCCTCGCGTGCCCGAGGACATCCAGGAAGCGTCCGTCGAGGCAGTGGTAGACGCCGTACTGCCAGTCGAAACATGAGTTTGATGTGGAGTTGATGGTGAGCCAAGTTCCCAGCCGGAACGCTGCCCGCGGCCGGGAGGATCGTGAGCTTCATGATCGCTACATGCCGCTGGTGCGTCGCATTGCGATGCGTACCATCCGCACGCTGCCAGCCTCACTCACCTTCGACGATATCTTGTCTGCCGGTTGGGTTGGCATGGCCGAGGCCCTCCAGCGTCGGACCGCGGAGATGGAGGAGGAGCACTTCGAAGCCTACGCTTCCTACCGCGTCCGCGGGGCGATCTTGGACTACTTGCGGGCGCTCGACCCGTTGTCTCGCAAGCTGCGCGGCGCCTCACGACGCATCACCG
>JANNWK010000418.1:0-4118 GCA_031408355.1 Myxococcales bacterium | reverse complement strand
CGTGCTCGGCATCAATTCGTTCTTGGCCTTGACCTTGATGTGGCTACAAAAGCAAGGAGTGCTCGCCAAGAGCGTGACCACCGAGCACTATCACGACCTCGGTAAGTTGATGTTCGCCTTCACGGTATTCTGGGCCTACATCGGCTTCTCCCAGTTCATGCTGATCTGGTACGCGAACATCCCGGAGGAAACCCTCTGGTTCAAGGTCCGCTTCGCTGGTCAGTGGGGGACGTTGTCGTGGATCCTGCTGTTCGGGCACTTCGTGATCCCGTTTTTCGGACTCCTGTCACGTCACATCAAGCGCAAGCGCCAGACGCTGGCTTTCTGGGCCGTTTGGCAGCTCACGATGATCTACCTGGATATGTATTGGCTGATCATGCCCAACCTGGGCGGCGAAGACCTGCCGTTCAAGCTCATCGATCTCACCTGCGTCATTGGTGTGCTCGGTATCTTCGTAGCGGGCGCCGCGATGCGCGCCAAGAACCTCAACCTGCTTGCTATCAAGGACCCGCGACTACCCAAGTCGCTGGCCTTCGAGAACCTTTAAGCCATGGCCACCGAATCTGACAACGTCAACTCGGGTGCGCTCGGCACGCTATTGGCCGTCGGCACCTTCGCCACGCTCGGCATCGCGCTGGTCGTCACGGCGCTCGTCCGGGCCGAGTCGCAGGAAGAGTTCGAGAAGAAGGATGTCTCCGCTAACCGCCCCTACCTGGATCTGCGGGCCGAGCAGGTAGCCAAGCTCAACGCGCCGGCCGCGTATTCCGACCGCGCCAGGGGGCTCGTCTCACTGCCGCTCGATCGGGCGATGGAACTCACCGTCAGCGGGCTTTCGAAGGACCCGAACAGCGCGACGCCTCAGCCTCCTAAAGAGGAAAAGGACGCGGGCGCCGAACAGGCCGACGCTGCCGCCGCAGACGCCGCGACCCCCGAAACCGTCGAGGCCGGCTCGCCTGAGACCCCGCCCGTTGAGGGCGCCGTGATGGAAGCCCCCACCGAACGGCCGTTGGTCAAAGACGCGTTGGTCAAAGACGCAAAGAAGCTCGCCGTGCCGACGGCTCCGGCGGCCTCGCCGGCTCCCGCTCCTGCCGCGCCAAAGCCAGCTCCCGCAGCGGCTCCCATTCCGGCACCCACGCCGGCTCCAGCTCCGCCCGTTCCCGCGACTCCGGCCCCGACGAATGGTCAATAGGCTGCTACGCCTTGGAGCCGGGGCGCTTTTCGCCTTCACGCTCACCCTGACCCCCGACTCCGAGGCGGCACCGGTGTCGCCTCCTGACCGCACGGTAGCGGCACCCAAGCGACTGAAGGGCGTCGACGTGGTGGAGCACCTAGGCGAACGCATTCCCGCGATGCTGGCGTTCAAGGACGAGAACGGCGCAGACGTGACGCCCGCGGACTACCTGAACGCCGACGTCCCGGTGGTGCTCACCTTCAACTATTCAAGCTGCCCCATGCTGTGCAGCCTGCAGCTGAACGCGCTGGTCACCGGCTTGAAAGGGCTCGAGTTTTCGGTCGGCAAAGAGTTCCGAATCGTCACCATCATCCTGGATCCGAACGAGACGCCCGAAACAGCGCACCGGATGAAGGCGCGCTACCTGAGCCAGTACGGTCGCCCGGGCACCGAGGGCGGTTGGCACATTCTCACGGGGTCGGACGCGAACGTAAAAGCGCTCGCGGCCTCTGTCGGCTTCCAATATGCCTACAACGAAGCGCGCAAGGAATACGTCCATCCCGCCGCGATCACGTTGCTCAGCCCGGATGGGAAAATCGCGCGCTACCTGTACGGCCTCGAGTACCCCGAGAAGACGCTCAGGCTCGGTTTGGTTGAAGCCTCAGAAGGCCGGGTCGGCTCAAGCCTCGATCGCCTGATCCTCTACTGCTTCCACTACGACTCCACCGAGGGGCAGTACGCGCCGATCGCCGCTCGCATCATGCAGGTCGGCGGTGCCGTCACCGTCACCGTTCTCGCAGGATTTCTGACGATTCTCATCCGGCGCGACAAGAAGCGCGCCTTGGTCGAAAGCACAGCGCAATGACTCTTCACCTGCTCGCCCTGCTGGCCGAACCCGCGAAGCTGCCCAAGCTCACGCCGTCGGATTCGTATTGGCTTCCCACCGACGCGTCGGTGACCACGCGCAACATCGATTGGGTGTGGGACTTCATGGTCTGGATGAGCGTGCTCACCACGCTGGCCATCTTCGTGGCGATGTTTCACTTCACCACCAAGTACCGAGCAAAATCGCGGGCGGCCAATGAGCTGGCTGAGAAGAGCGCGGAGCACAACACCGCCCTCGAGGTGGTCTGGTCGATCCTGCCGTTGTTCGTGATGATCGCGCTCTTCGTATGGGGTTTCAAAGGCTTCGTCGATCTGCGGACGCCGCCCAAGGGCGCCATGGAGCTCCACGCCACCGGCCAGAAATGGAAGTGGACCTTCGACTATAAATGCCCCTCGGGCGGCCTGACCGAGGACACCCTACACGTGCCGCTCGATCAACCGGTGCGCATGATCATCGGCTCGGTCGACGTGCTGCACTCGCTCTACGTACCGGCCTTTCGAACTAAAATGGACGCCGTGCCGGGTCGCTACACGGACCTCTGGTTCCAGGCCACCAAGGTCGGCGAGTACCCGCTCTTCTGCGCTGAATACTGCGGCACCGCGCACTCGGACATGTTGACGAGCGTCGTCGTGCACCCGGCGGGGGAGTACGAAAAGTGGCTGACCGGCGCGTGCAAGGCCTCCGACGTGCTCGTCGGCGCCGACCGCGGCAAGAGCGTCTCCGACAAGCAGGGCTGCTTGACTTGCCACTCGGTGGACGGCTCCGCCAAGATCGGCCCAACCTGGAAAGGCTTGTGGGCGAAGTCCGAAGCCCTCGCCGACGGGTCCACAGCCAAAGTCGATGAAAACTATCTGCGTGAGTCGATGCTCGATCCCGGCAAGCAAGTGGTGAAGGGCTATGCCCCTTCCATGCCCACCTACCAGGGCAAGCTGAGCGACAAGGACATCGACGGCCTCATCGAATACATCAAGACTCTGAAGTAAAGGAACGGAATCATGGCGTCACCCACGACGACAGCCGATGCGGCCATCCCCCAAGCCAAGGGCGCCGACGACAACTACCTGACCCACGACAAGGGCTTCCTGTCCTGGATCCTCACGCTCGATCACAAGCGGATCGGCGTCATGTACCTGGCCTCGGTGCTGTTCGCGTTCGCGCTAGGCGGGCTATTCGCGCTCTTGGTGCGCACCGAGCTGCTCACGCCCGGCCGCACGATCATGAACCATGACACCTATAACCAGATGTTCACGCTGCACGGCGCGATCATGGTTTTCTTGGTGATCATCCCCGGTATTCCAGCAGCCCTTGGCAACATCATCCTGCCGCTGCAGCTGGGCGCGAAGGACGTGGCCTTCCCCAAGCTGAACTTGGCCAGCTACCACCTGTGGATCATCGGCTGCATTCTGATGCTCACCTCGCTGGTGATCAACGCGGCCGACACTGGCTGGACGTTCTACGCCCCCTACAGCACCACCACACCCACCGCGGTCGTGCCCGCGGCCTTCGGCGCCTTCGTCCTAGGTTTCAGCTCGATTTTTACTGGGCTGAACTTCATCGTCACGATCCACAAGCTTCGACCGCCCGGGATGACGTTCTTCCGGATGCCGCTGTTCGTATGGGCGCTCTACTCGACAGCCCTGATCCAGGTCCTGGCGACGCCCGTGATCGGCATCACGCTGCTGATGCTGATTGTGGAGCGCGTGTTTGGGCTCGGCATCTTCGATCCGGCGCTGGGTGGTGACCCCGTGCTGTTCCAGCACTTCTTCTGGTTCTACTCGCACCCGGCCGTGTACATCATGATCGTCCCGGCTTTCGGGGTGGTCAGCGAGATCATCCCGGTGTTCTCGCGTAAACGCCTCTTCGGCTACCAGTTCATCGCCATCAGCAGCCTGGCCATCGCCTTCCTGGGCTTCCTGGTCTGGGGCCACCACATGTTCACGAGCGGCCAGTCGGTTCTGGCTGGCACCATCTTCAGTGCGATCACCTTTTTGATCGCGATCCCGACCGCTATCAAGATCTTCAACTGGGTCGCGACCATGTACAAGGGGCGCATCCACCTGG
>JANNWK010000417.1:0-2929 GCA_031408355.1 Myxococcales bacterium | reverse complement strand
CGCTCCACGCGCTTGTCGGTCACGTTGTCGCCGATCCGGATGAGCGCTGTCACGGGCCCGTTCGGAGGGTGCTCGATGCGGAGCAGCACCTGTCCGATGGGCTGGCGCTCGCCGGGGGCTCCCGTGCAGAGATCGATCCCGTGGGCTCGCAGCTCGGCGGTGAGGTGTCGCTCGAGCGCCGCTACGATGCTCTGATCCGCGGGCGTGACGTCAGTGGTCAACAGGATCAGCGGGTGGTCGCTAGCCGGGCACTCGGGCGCCGCCAAGGCGAGCGCCGTTCGGGCCGAGCAGACCGCGGCAACGAGCAGGCTGGCAAGGCCGCGACCCAGCTTCATCGCACCAGGCAAAGGGGCTTGAGCCGGGACAGGTGAGGGCTCTTGGCATGGTTAGCCAGGAAGTCATCGCGGGCCTTGCTACAGGCTTCGGTGTCGCCCATGCGGTGCAGCGCTTCCACGATGCCGGCTTCGGCGTCTTCAGCAAAGAAGCCGCCGTTGTTGTGGGCGAGCGCGAAGCGGAAAGCTTCTACCGCACCGCGCGCATCGCTCAGCGCCTTGAGCCGGATCCGCGCCAGCTCGAAGGCTGCGAGCCCGGCGCGCGCGTCGTTCGGGAAGCGTAGCCGAAGCCTGTCGTAGTCCTTGGCGGCCGCGGCGGCCTGGCCTGCCATGTGCGCCGCATTGGCCCGCTCCATCAGTTCGCGCGCCGTGAGTGAAGGAGCCGCAGCCGATGGGGCGGAGTCTTGGTTCGAGCCTGTCGGCTGCGCTGTCGGAACAGGCAACGGAGGTCGCTGGCTTGACCATTGCTGCCCTGCGTCCAGAGTCGCCATGACCTCTTGCTCATTGCGGCGAACCAGCACTCGGCCCCGCGCAACGCTCACGCTCAGGGCGGGACGCGCCGTGGCTTCCGGCTCGAGATCGACCGTAAAACGCGTCCCTTTGACCGCGATTTCTGTGCCGGCAGCCTCCACCACAAAGCGCCGTCCGGCACGCTCTGGGACGTCACACGTCAGAACGCCCTGGCGGAGCCGCAACCGGACTTCGTCGGCCGTCACCCGCACCACGTCGAGCAGCGTGGTCGGCCCGAGCGCTAGCTGGCTTCCGTCCGGCAGGGTCACAGGGCGTTCAGCCGCCCCGGTCCTGAACGTGGCCCCGCTCGTAACAGGTAGTTCGCCGCTCGCGACCACTTTCGATTCCCCACGCAGCAGCAGCACGAGCAGCACGCAGGCCGCGGTTGCCAGCGATCCGGCCATGGCCCAGCGAACGGCTGTAAGACGTCGCCCTCCAGGCTGCTCGGCCGCGGCCCACATGCGTGCGACCCTGGCCTCGGAAAGCGTGGGCCGCACGTAGTCCGCGCGATGCCGGTTGGCTTCGGCCTTCACGCGCCCTCCGATTCGGTCAGCAAGGCCGCCTGCAGGTGTCTTTCGGCTAGCACAAGCTTGCGCTTGACCTTGGCCAGCGACCAGGTTGTTCGGTCCGCGACTTGTTGGAGCGAGAGCTCTTCGACGCGCCGGAGCACCAGCACGACGCGTTCGGCCACCGGCAAGGACTCGAGCACACGATAGACGGCGCGGAGCTCGGCCGCGACGTCGGGCGGGGCGTTCGAGGCGATCAGGGTCTCAAGCTGCAGCGGCTCGGAGCGCAATAGTCCGAGTCGCGTGAGCAGACGGCGCCGGCGCAGCGTGGCGACAGCGGTGCCGACCGCGATGCGGGCAAGCCAGGCAGAAAACGCCTGAGGGCGCTCGAGACGAGCCAGAGAAGCGAAGGCCGTAATGAAGGTTTCCTGAACAATATCTTCGAGTTCTGTGTCCCGACCGAGCAGGCGGTAGGCGGTCGCTGCGACCATGTCCACGTAGCGCCGATACAGCGCGCTCTTCGCCGGCCGATCCCCAGCCAACGCGGCTTGCACCAAGTCGGCATCGGTTGGCCTGTCGGCGAGCCTCAGCACATTGGGGGCAAGCTGCATCTCCAGATCTGTTTAGGTAGCACGAGCGGGCCGAAACGGCTCGGCGCGCTGCTTTCCTTTGAGGCTACGGGCTTCCGTGAGCCGATCCTCGCCCCCCAGGCTACGTAACCGGGCCTCCGACTCTCGAGACTTACTCCATGATGCGAACACCTCTGAACCTTTGCTGGTGGGTTGCGGCGACCTTGGGCATGAGTGCGTGCCAGGGCGGAAACAACGAGGTTTTGCGATCCGCGGACAAGGGCTCGTCCGGCAGCACTTCTGGCCCAACCGTAGGTGCTGGCGCCGAATGCCCCGAATGCCCCGCCACGTGCGGCGACGGGATCATGAACGGTGACGAAGAGCAATTGGACTGCGGTGGCTCATGCATCGGCTGTGATGGCACGCTCCCAGCGGCCCTGAGCCCTGTCACGGAATACGCGGCCCGCTTCGCGATGCCGATCGAGCGAGACGGGTGCACCACGCTGCATCGCCCACACAGCCAGCGTCGCTGGTCGGTCTTCCCAGCCGGGCGCTGCGCTGGCTGCGGGATTCCGTCGCGGACAAGCTCCGCAGCCTTCGGCGACACGCTCATCGTGAGCTGGGCGGCGTCTGCGGCCTACACGGGTATCGAGGAGCCCGGCGGCCGCCGCTACGGGCACCTCTCCACCTTCACGTTCACCGAACAAGACGGCTTCGCCAAGGTCAACGACTTCTCCTACGACGGGTGCACCTTCGACATGGGCTCCGTGTCCGTGTCCCCCGACGGATCGGTCATCGGCGCGCTCTGTCTTGCCCACAAGGACCCGAGCGAAGACGACGGGCGAAAGAACCTGTATCTCTACGAGTGGACGGGCGGTCAGATCACCCAGACTCCCGATACGATCGTGCACCTCAGCGGAGCTGCAGGCGGGTGGAACTATGGACACTGGGATCTCTCGCTGAACAACGACCTGACTCACTACTTCGTGGAAGAAAAGGCCACGGGGGGCGG
>JANNWK010000416.1:0-2570 GCA_031408355.1 Myxococcales bacterium | reverse complement strand
CTTTCGGGCGGGCAGCAACAGCGCGTGGCGGTGGCGCGGGCCCTTTCCGCGCGGCCGCAGGTCATGCTGCTGGACGAACCGTTCGGCGCCCTCGATCCGCTGACGCGCGACCGACTCCAAGAGTCGTTTACCGAGATCCGCAGGCGCTTGCGGGTGAGCGCGGTGTTCGTGACGCATGACATGAGTGAGGCGCTGACGCTGGCAGATCGCATCGGCGTGATGCAGGGCGGGCGGCTGATTCAGCTCGGTACGCCGCGCGAGCTGTTGAGCGCGCCGTGCAACGATTACGTTGAGCGACTCCTGGATACGCCGAGGCGGCAAGCGCAGGCCCTGCAGCGGGCGCTGGGGAGCGGTCCGTGACCGAGCAGTTGGCGCTGCTGCCGGGCTATCTCACGGCCCACTTGCAGCTGGTGCTGTCGGCGCTCTTGCTGGGCGTGCTCACCAGCGTTCCACTCGGCGTCGCCTTGACGCGGCGCGCCCGCTGGGAGCCGTCGGTGCTGCTCGTTGCTAGCCTAATTCAGACTATTCCCAGCCTGGCGCTGCTCGCGCTGATGGTGCCGCTCTTGGCCTGGCTCGGCCTACCGAGCCTTGGCTACGTGCCGGCGTTTCTGGCGCTGCTCCTCTACAGCGTGCTGCCCATCCTGCGCAACACGGTGACCGGGATTTCGGGGGTCGATGCGGAGCTGAAGGAGGCCGCGCTGGCGGTTGGTATGACGCCCCGCGAGTGCCTCCTGCGTCTGGAGCTGGTGCTCGCGCTGCCGGTCATTGTCGCCGGTATTCGCACGGCCACGAGCTTCACGGTCGGCATGGCGACGCTTTCGACCCCCGTGGGCGGCGCCAGCCTTGGAAACTACATCTTTAGCGGACTACAGACGCGAAATTTGAGCGCTATCTTGGTCGGCTGTATCGCGGCGGGCGGACTCGCACTTTTGCTGGACGGACTCGCGCGCCTGCTGCTGCTGGGCGTGGAGCGGCGACGCCGCGCGGCGCTCTGGCTCGCTTTGTGCGGGTTCGGAGGCCTCTATGCCTACGCGGGGGGCAGCGCAGTCTGGGCAGCGACGTCACGCGGCCCGCGCCCCATCAGCATTGGCGCCAAGACGTTCACGGAGCAGTACATCCTCAGCGAGCTGCTCGCCGAAACAGTACGCAGAGCCACGGGAACGCCGACGGAGGCGAAGCAATCGCTCGGCTCCGCGGTGGTCTTCGACGCGCTCGTCAACGGTCAGATCGACGCCTACGTTGACTACTCAGGGACGATTTGGACGACGATTATGGGCCGCTCCGAGGTTCCGGAGAGCCGCGAACTTGTGGTGAGCGAAGCCCGGACGTTCTTGAAGGAACGCTACGGGATCCGCTTGGTAGGCGCGCTCGGCTTCGAGAATGCCTACGCGCTTGCCATGCGGCGCGCCCAAGCCCATGAGCTGGGCGTCGAGCGCATCTCGGATTTGATGGCTCACGCGGCGCACCTGTCGATAGCCGCCGACTACGAGTTCCTGGGGCGACCTGAGTATCGGAACATTGTCGCCAAGTACGGGCTTCGCTTCGCGAGTCAGCGCAGTATGGATCCTTCGTTGATGTACGACGCGCTGAAGAACCGGAGCGTCGACGTGATCAGCGCGTTCTCTAGCGATGGGCGGATTGCGGCTTTCGATCTGGTGCTGCTCGGCGACGACCGCGCCGCGATTCCCCCGTACGACGCGATCATCCTGGCGGGCAAGGAGCTGTCGCCGGCGGCGGTTTCGGCGCTCGAATCACTGGTGGGTCGAATCGACGGCGACGCCATGCGGCGCATGAACCTGCGTGTCGACGGCGAGCACGCGACGCCCAGCCAGGTGGCCCGCGATTTTCTGAAGCCCAAGCGCTGACAGCGTTCAGCTTGCCCGCAGCAGCTGTACGCAGAAGCGCTTCGCCGGATCCGTCCAGGTGCGTTCGGGGGCGAAGCCACCTCGGCGCGCCAGCTCCTCGAACTGGTCGAGGTCGTACTTGTGGCAGTGCTCGGTCACGATCGCCTCGCCCGCGCTAAAGTGCACGAGCTCGCCTGAGAGATCCACGCTCTGCTGACGGAGGCTGACGAGGTGCATCTCGATCCTGCCGCAGGCAGCGTTGTACACGGCCCGGTGCGTGAAGGCCTCCAGCGGAAAGCGCGTGCCGCACTCGCGGTTGATGACGCGCAGTACGTTGCGATTGAATTCGGCCGTGACGCCTTGGCGATCGTTGTACGCGGCTTCCAGCGTAGCGGAGTCCTTCTTAAGATCGAAGCCGATCAAGAGCTGGCTTTTGGGTCCGCCGAGCGCGTGGAGCCTCTCCAGGAAATGAATCGATTCTTGTGGGTCGAAGTTGCCGATCGTTGAACCCGGGAAAAAGATGACGCGATGTGAGGGATCGGGCAGGCGAGGCAGCGCTAGGGTCGTCGTGTAGTCCCCACAGATGGGCCGAACATCGAGCGCTGGGTAGGCGACCCTGAGCGCGGCTACGCTGCCCGCGAGGGCGGAACGCGAGATGTCGATCGGCACGTAGGCTTGGGGTCGCAGGAGTGCGTCGAGTAAGAGCCGCGTCTTGGTCGAAGCTCC
>JANNWK010000415.1:0-3550 GCA_031408355.1 Myxococcales bacterium | reverse complement strand
CGGAAAGCTCGATTCGGCCGCTACCAAGCCGCTCGCCCAGGTGACTCAGGCGGTCGCGAGAGCGCTCGATCTCGGCGTGCAGCGTGGCGACATCGTTGTCGGCCTCAAAGGCGCGGCGTGAGGCTTCGTCCGTGCGCGCTTCGGTCAGGCCCGATTGCTCACGAATGATTTCGATTTCTGTCTCTCGATCGCGAAGCGCGCCGCGCGAAGCCCCGGCGCGTTCGGCGGCCTCGGACAGCCCGTCTGTTTCGACGCGCTCGGTGACGATGAGTTCAAGCAGCCGATGCGAAGCGTCGTGCAGGGTGAGATCGTCGAGCTCTTTCCGGTACTCAATGAAGCGTTCGGCTTTGGCCACCTGTCGCTTCAGAGAGGCGCGAGAACGATCGATCTCGCTGACGATATCGTTGATCCGCAGCAGGTTTTGCCGCGTAAGATCCATCTTGCGCTCGGCCTGCTTACGGCGCTGCTTGTACTTGGTGACGCCAGCGGCCTCTTCGATAAACAGCCGTCGGTCTTCCGGACGCGAGCTAACAATCTGCCCGATCCGGCCCTGCTCAACGATCGAGTAGGCCTTCGTGCCCACGCCCGTCCCAAGGAACAGCTCGGTCACGTCACGTAGACGCACCTGCGTCCTGTTCAGCAGGTACTCGCTCGTGCCGTCGCGGAACAGTCGGCGGGTAACCGCGATCTCCGGGTAGTCTTTGTACTCGAGCGGGAGCGTCTCTGCGTACTCGGGGTTGGTGTTGTCGAAGGTGAGGGTCACCTCCGCCATGCCGTGGGGTCCGCGCGATTCCGAGCCGTTGAAGATGACGTCCTCCATGGCGCGGCCGCGCAGGTGCTTGGCGCTTTGCTCGCCGAGGCACCAGCGGATGGCGTCCACGATGTTGGACTTGCCACATCCGTTCGGACCCACGATGCCCACAATGTCGTGATCGAAGTGGATCACGGAGCGGTCCACGAAGGACTTGAATCCCGTGATCTCTAGCTTCTTGATGTGCATATAGGCTGTCCTCAACCACTCAGAAGTTGCTGTATCCTACCCTATGTGGGTCGGCGCTCCGACCGGGTCGGACACCGTGGCAACAGGCGTCACTACATGTATCGTCACGCCGCCAAGTCCAGGATCTACGCTGCTGAACGGATGCGCACAAGTGGGATCACCAGAAACACGCCACATTTCGGGTTACCCCTATCCTTTGGGCAGTGGACATCCGTTTACCACTATAGCTTGGGGCTGAGGGGGGGACAGAAGGTTGGCCCCAGCACCGGGAGTGCCGACCCGCGACCCGGTCGTAGGGCTGAGATTCTGCAGGGCTGGCGGTGGCGCCCGAACACGCGTTCACCGTAACGGTTGACACGGGCTGGCGGCGGAATCATTTCGAATGCAAGGAACCTCTTCAAGCCCATGACTTACGAGTACGCCTGCACCGCCTGCGGCCACGCCTGGGAGGCCGAGCAATCGATCAGCGCCGCGCCGCTCACTGAATGTCCGAGTTGTCACCAAGCGTCCGCCAAGCGACAGGTGTCGGGCGGCGCGGGCTTCATCCTCAAGGGAGGCGGCTGGTATGCGGATGGCTATGGCAACCAGAAGAGCGCAAACCCGAGCGCCGAAGGCAGCCCCGCGGAGCCGGCTCCCGCCAAAGAGGCCGGGGCGAAGCCGGCAGTCCCGACGAGCACTCCGGCCGCAAACACCAGCGCGCCGGCCACGACGACCCCGGCTGTGACTCCTTCGACCGGATCTTCGGGAGCTGCGAACAGCTGAGCCATGGATCCGCGACGCGGTAGCGATGAACTCCGCAAGGAGATCGCCAGGCTCGATCGCGAGATCTTGGAACGACTTGAAGCGAGGGCACGGGCATCGAAGGAAATCCGAGCGCGCTCGGAGAGCGAGCCCAGCACCGAAGGGACGGAGCGCGAAGCGCTTGAAGCGTTGAGGCAGGTCGCCTCGGGCGATCTTCCGAATGAAGCACTGAACTCCATTTTCGGGGCCATCCGCAGCTCGGGCCGGGGCTTGGAGCAGGCGCCGCGCGTGGCCTATTTGGGACCGGAAGGCGGCTTTTGTCATGTGCTTTCGCGAGCGCACTTTGGCTCGAGTAGCGCGTTCTCGGAGTGTCCGTCGGTGCCTGAAGCGCTGGAGGAAGTGCTGCGTGGTCGAGCCGCCTACGCCGTGTTCCCCTTCGAGTCGTCGGTGGACGGCCTTGTGCAAACGTCCATCACTGCGCTCACGGACACGGACTTGCTGATCGTCGGCGCCAGCACGCAACCGGTCGCCTTCCAGCTGATGGGACGCGCGGCTTCGACCTCGGCTCTTGAGAAGGTCTACACGACTCCATGGGGGCACGCGGCTTGCCAGCGCTTCCTGGACGCGGAGCTGCCTCGGGTGAGCGTCATCGACGTGCGCTCGATGAAGGTGGCGGCGGAGTTCGCACTTGAGGACGCCCGCAGCGCCGCGCTGCTACCAGAAGCGACCGGGCGGGAGCAGTCGCTCGACTTGTTGCGCGAGAACGTGGGGGACGTCGTGGAGACGAAGATGCGCTACGCCATCGCGGCGCCGCGCCCCGTGAGCCGCTCCGGCGCCGACGTCACGTGCCTGCTTTTCAGCATCGACGACAAGCCCGGTTCACTCTTCGACAACCTCCGTCACTTCGCCGAGCGCGGGATCAACCTGCGCCGCCTCCATTCCCGCCCCGCCGGCCGAGAGTCCTGGGACTACGTCTTCTATGTGGAAATCGGTGGCCATGTGACGGAGCGCGCCGTGACCACCGCCCTGGAAGCTATCAAGAAGAGCACCAAGTATCTGCGCGTACTCGGTTCGTTTCCCCAAGAGGCCTGAGGTTCGGGGTCAGCCGCGGCCAGTCAGGGCCAGCGCGTCCGCGGTTGTTGTTGTAGGCTGCCGCCCGCAATGTCTTGGGTGATTCCGACGATTGAAGCGCTGGCGCCTTACGAGGGTGGCAAGCCCGTTGAAGAACTGGCCCGCGAGTTGGGGATTAGCGATGCCGTCAAGCTCGCCTCCAACGAGAACCCGCTCGGCCCGAGCCCGCTCGCGATCGAGGCGGCGCGTGGCGTCTTGGGGAGCGCGAACCGCTATCCTGATGGCGCAGGCTACGCCTTGCGCGCCAAGCTGGCCGCGAAGCACAGCGTGGCCATGGAGGAGATCTTGCTCGGCTGCGGTTCGAACGAGCTGCTCGATCTGGCGGTGCGCACCTTCTGTGGACCCGCGCACCACATCGTTTTCGGTGAGCCGGCGTTCGTGGTGTACCGAATCGCGGCGCTCGCGTCGGGCGTCCCGTTTACCGCGGTGCCGCTGGCGGACCTGACCCACGATCTTCCGGCCATGGCCGCCGCGGTGCGACCCGAAACGCGGCTGCTGTTTGTAGCGAATCCGAACAACCCGACCGGTACCCACGTCGGTCGCGCCGCCGTCGAAAAGCTGCTGCGGGAGGTGCCGCCCGAGGTGATCATCGTGATGGACGAAGCGTACTTTGAGTACGCGGACGCGCCGGACTACCCGGACTCGCTCAGTCTGCGCCACTTGCGCGAGCGATTGCTG
>JANNWK010000414.1:0-2941 GCA_031408355.1 Myxococcales bacterium | reverse complement strand
GCCCGCGCTGGCGCGGGTCGACGGCTCCGGGCCCGCGCCAGCGCGGGTCGAAGGCTCCGGTTACGCGCCAGCGCGGGTCGAGTCAGCGATGGTTCCGGCGCACGAGGCCGCAGCGATGAATGGGCAGCAGCGCTACAAGGTGCAGTTCACTGCGACGGCCGAGTACGTGGAGCTGGTGGAGCGAGCGCAGGCGCTGCTTTCGGGCTCGGCGACGGCAGCGTCGCTGGCGGACGTTCATCTGCGCGCGCTGCGCGAATTGGTGAGCACGCTGGAGAAACTCAAGTACGGCAGCAGCGGGCGACGCCGGCAGCCGGCTTCCGCGTCAGCCAACACTGGTTCCCCGCTCAACAGCACGCGCGGCGAGGGGGGCGTGGCGGACGCGGCGCAGCCGGCACAGGAGGCTCCGCGCCAGCGCGGTCGGTATGTCCCGGCGGCCGTTCGTCGTGAGGTCTTCGAGCGCGACGCGGGGCGCTGCACGTACGTCGCTTCGTGTGGACAGCTCTGCCGTGAAACGAGCTACCTGGAGCTGCACCATTTGCAGACGTTTGCACGGGGCGGCCAGCACCACGCCACCAACCTGGCGCTGCGCTGCCGAGCCCACAACGCGCTCGCCGCTGAAGCAGAGTTTGGGCGTGAGGCCATGGATCAGCGGCGATTGTCAGCCCGGCACGAGGCACTTTCGAGCAAGGAGGCCGGGCAATAGGGCTCAGCCAGCAGAGGCACGTCGTCGCTCGCCCGCCGCTGACCGGCGCGCGCCCCTACGCGGCGCAGTCTCCGAATCCTCAACTCAGCTTGCCCGGCCACCCGTCAAACAGCAGCCGCTCGGCCGTCTCCCGCGCCACGCCCGGCCCGGCAAGCCGCTCCACGAGCGTAAGCGCGAACTCCATCGTCGTGGCGGGGCCGCAACTCGTGACGATGTTGCCGTCTTCGACAACGCGCTCGTCCACCCTGTGCGCACTGGGCAGGGCCGAGCCCGGGTACGCGGTCGCGCGCTTGCCAGCCAGCACCCCGGCGGCTTCCAGCGCTGTCGGCGCTGCGCAGATCGCGCCCAGTAACTTGCCAAGCCGTGCCGCCTCTCGGATCAATCCCAGTACTTGCGGAGCCTCGCGCAGCGTTCGCGCGGCGGGGCCGCCGGGCAGCACCAGGGCGTCAAAATCGGCCATGGCAAGCTGGCTGAGCAGCGCGTCACTCTCGAGCGTGATGTCGTGCGAGCCCCGCACCCGCTTGCCCGCGAGTGACGCCGTCGTCACGGCGATGCCCGCGCGCCGGAGCACGTCGATGAGGGTCACCGCTTCGATCTCTTCGAATCCTTCGGCCAGAATCAGCAGTGCTCGCATGCGCGGCCCAGGCTATCACTTCGGCGGGAGGGCCGTCGTCGGTGTCGCCGCCGGTTGGCAGCTGAGCACGGAGAGTTCCACGCGGAGCCCACGCGCTCGTTGGCTCAGGAATTTGCCCGCGTTCACCGCGATGAGCTCAGCGCCGGCCAGCATCGGGTCCGCCTCCAGTTGGGTCCGTTGCCCGCGGGCCAGGCCGAAGCGCGTGGCGTCGCTGGGCGAGCTCACGGCCAGCCAGGGCTCGGTGTTCGCTGGCGAAGCCGCCGGATCTGCGAGCAGTGCGGGCACGCCCGCACCAATGTCGTCGTCGTCCAGACGTTCCTGCTCAACGCTTCCATCCAGGCCCACGCGGCTCAGCAAGATCGCCCCGCCTTCCGCCCCGGGGCTTGCGCTGTCGGGCCGGCTGGCGACGAGCAAGCCTCCCGAACCGAGCGGAGCCAGATCGAAGAGAGATGCCTGACGCCGAGGCTCGCCGAGCCGCACCGGAGCGCCCAGCAGGCGACCCTTCGCGTCAAGCTGCGCCACCTCGATAACCCTCAAGCCGAACTCGAGCACCGCCCGCTCTTCTGGATCCGTTGGGGCGGCACTCGCAGCGGGTTTCGCGCGCTTTGGTTCCGGCAGCGACCTCACCCAGGCCAGCCAGAAGCCGCCCGACCGGGCCGCTACCCGGGGATGTTCAGCGTCCTTCACGCCGAGCCATCTCGGCTCGAAAGGCCGCCGCAGATCCGCCGGCGCGAAATCAGCCAAGAAGACGCGGCCCGTATCCTCGGCCTCGTACACGATGAGTCCGTGCTCCTCGGCGATGGCCAGCCCCACGCTCGACACCGCCCGACCTAGCTTCGAGGCCTCATACCCCCACTCTACGCTCGCGCCCGCAGCGTGGGACCATTGTCCGAGCTTGAGCGTTCTGCCTGCCGCGTCGCTGCTGCCGAGCACCACGACGACGCGCTCGCCCGCGCTGGTCACGGCCGGCGCCTCGGGATCGCCATGCACACGACCCAACTCAACCCGCTCGGAGCCTCGTTCGGCCAGATGCACCAGGAAGGCATTCCCTCCACCTTCGATGCCCCCGAGCGCGAAGCCGCTTGAAGTCGCGATCCCGCCCCCGAGTTCGACCCCAAAGGGCAGCAGCGCATCGTCGTCCGCTTCCTGTCCGGCAGGACCCGGCTCGGGAGCTCCGCCAGGCTTAGGCGCAGCCCCTAGCGTCATGCCAAAACCGGCGTGCCGGTGGCAGCGGCTCGCTGCCTCGACCGGCCCGGCCGAACCGGTCGCACTGGCGCTCGCCGCTGGCGCCGGCGGCGCCACGCTGCGTTTGCAGCCCGAAGCCAGGAGCCCCAGGGCGAGCGGGCCGGCGAGGCAAGTAGCCAAAGTTCGCGGCAGGGCCAAGGGCATTGGCCTGAGTCCGTAGCCGTAGAAAGCGGACACCGCAACATTCGGGATGCACGGGGCGAGCTTGAGTATGATCCGGACGCCGCTCCCCGCCCCTGCCCCTCGGCCCCGGCCCCGCCCTCGGTCCCGCCCCCATGACCTCCACCCGCGAGCTGACCCGCACCTACGAGCCGAATCCGCTGCTGCGGGCGATCTATCAGCGCTTCTTCGACAAGATC